>JASEGY010000510.1 GCA_030019105.1 bacterium
TCCGCAATCTGCAATCCAAAATTGGTTTGGTTGCGGCCAGAGGCCGCGCTAAGGGGTACACATCGGATTCGGGTGCTTGTCCTGAGCGAGATGCCTGAGGGAGAACATAACTCAATATGGTATTTGTTCAGCGGGGTTCAGGAAAAGGTCCTGTCTGGCGCGACTCAGTATCGAAAGCACACAGTAGAGACGAGTACCATCATCAATCAGTTATTTGATAATTATCAATTGGAGGGAGTATTTATGCCGTATACAATGAAAGATTTTCAACGAGATTATGTCAAAGAGCATTTGAATGTGTTGACTCCTGAAGAGGTCTTGCAACGATTTTCCGCTGAAGAGGTCTTGCAACGATTTTCTGCTGAGGAGGTCTTGCAACGATTTTCCGCTGAAGAAATCAAAGCATACCTGGAAAAGCAGAAGAAGCGGAAACATTAGACCGATTTTACGGCAATGCTCCAAGGTTGAAGATAAGATTCGGCTGTTGAAAGCAGGCGCCTTGGGGCTGGAACTTGAGACGCACCTCCTGAGGGGCAAGGCACACGAAGAGATAGTGAACCTTGCCGAGCAAAAAGGCGTGGAGATCATTTTCATGGAAAGCCACGGACGCTCAGGCATAACGAAGTTAGTCATGGGCAGCGTTACGGAAAAGGTGATCGGTCTTTTCACTCGCCCCGTGCTCGTGGCAAGGCCGGACAGACAAATTATGACCCTCTCATCTCCACGCTCTGCGTGGGATGCAAACTGTGACGCTCTGCGTCACAGATTCATGACGTAGAGCGTCTTGAATGGGATTTCCATGCAGAGCGTGGGAATCAGAGATAGGCCGGACTACCAGACAGACACCAATGACTAATCATGATAACACAACTAAAACTCCTTCACACGGCTGACCTTCATTTAGATTATCTTTTCGAATCTTTTCCACCTGAAAAGCGGGCTGAACGCCGGGCCGAACTTTTAGCTGTCTTTACTCAGATCATTGACCTGGCTCTGGCCGAAGAGGTAGTGGCCGTGCTTATTTCAGGTGACCTGTTTCACACGGAAACCCCAGCTAAGGAGACAGTAGCGGCTGTAATAGCTGACCTTACTAGGCTGGCCCAAAAACGAATTACCTGTCTCATTATTCCTGGCAATCACGATCCCCTTACTTCGGGTTCCATCTATCACTGGGCCGATTTCCCTGAAAATATATATATATTTAAATCAGATGACTTTGAGCCTTACCCTTATATTACTGATTTAGTTGTCTATGGGCGGCCATTCCAGGAGAAAGATAAAGGAAAACGGGTTTTAACCAATTTCAGAAAAAGCCAGGCAGAGGGCTTCCATGTGGCAATGGTACATGGTTCCGTTAAGGCCCTTCCCTTTGGAGAGGAGAATTATTGCCCCATTTATCCTGAGGATATCAAAAATTCTCACCTGGATTATGTCGCTCTGGGGCATTACCATAATCAGAAAGACTGTTCGGTAGATATGACGCAAGCCGCCTACCCCGGAACCCCTGACCGGCTTACCTTTAATGAATTAGAACAACGATCGGTGCAGCTTATCACCATGGGGATAGGCGGGATAAAGCGGCAATCCATCCCTTTAAAAACTCGTCGCTATCAATCGATTTCTCTTTCTCCGGCAGAATTACAAGGTAATCTGAGCAAAATCAATCTGGCCATTAAACAATCGGCTGATCCTGATCTTTGTTTAAGGGTAATTATCAAAGGTTTGGTCGAGGCCGGTTATGAAATCAATACCCGGGTATTGACCGATCAAATGAAACGCCTTTTTTACTATCTTCAGATAGATGATCAGACCGAATCGTTAGTCAATGAAGATTTAAAGACAGAACGAAGTGTTCGGGGAATATTTGTCCGAAAGATGGAACAGTTTATCAAGAATCCGACCTTGCCTGAAGAGGAAAGAAGGGTAGCCAAAGAGGCATTGAAATTGGGACTGGTTGCTATGCGGGGGAGAGGCCGGTAGTCCGTGGTCAGTTGGGCCTTGATCATCGTTTTGGCCATTTAAAAATAGGAAATAAGAAATGGGAAATAGGGGGACGGTTCAAAAATCGTCCATTTTCTTGTGAAACCTTGCGTTCTTTCTGGAGTTTAGGCTTTAGCCTTTCATAACTAATGAAATCCTAAAGGATTAACTCCGGAAAGTTAATGATAATTTTTAGCCGCAAGCTTTCACAGTAAGGTGAACCATCCCGAAATAGGAAGTAAATCAAGATACTTCCTATTTCCTAATTTCCCATTTCCCATTTCCCATTTTCGAGTTGAGTGGCCCAAACGATGATCAAGGCCGAAAGGAGAGATAACTAATGAATATCAGCCGGAATAAGGTAGAGCATCTGGCCGCTCTGGCCAGACTTGAACTTAGCGACGAAGAGATTGAAAAGTTCAGCCATCAATTGACCGATATCTTGAATTACGCTGAGAAGATCAATCAATTAGATACCGGGGCAGTGGAACCTACTGCTCACGCCGTGCCCTTAAAGAATGTGCTGCGTGAGGATGAAGTCAAACCTTCTCTCCTAAGAGAAACAGTTTTAGCCAATGCGCCGGATGCCGGAGAAGAATACTTTAAGGTGCCCAAAGTAATATATAGCTCTTAAGATAAATATTTTGGGGTAAGCGAATTCAAGATAGGCTAT
>JASEGY010000511.1 GCA_030019105.1 bacterium
ATTCCGTGAACACTTATCGTCTTTGCGAGATTTCCACACTTTATTGAGCAATTACCGGGAGTCTATTTAAAGTTGATATTAAAGACCAGAAAGAGCTGTAATCCATAATAGCTTTCACTGGAATTTTTCCGGTTGTTGTGATATTTTCCGGTTAACTTGAGGGTGCCATTGGCGTTTGTTTGGACATTGTAATTGCCGCTCACCATTAAGGAATAGTCATCGGCGCTGGCGTCCGTCACACCGTTAGTTTCGTTAGTTGCTCTTTTCCACCCTAAGTTAGAAGTCAAGTTGATGTCGTTCTTGAAGTTCATAGGCGCAAATACCGGGATTTTGACTACACCGGGCTTTTTAATAGTGGTGCTATGAGATCCCGCACAGGAATAAGAAGTGGTCACAGTTGTTTTTTTTGTTGACCGGTCTTCTGTTTTTGGACGGTTTATATTGGTTGTAACTGAGAGCTTGTTCGGCCAGACAAGTTTCCACTCTAAGGACGGCGTATTTGAAATGGAATGAGAGGTAAGAGCCTGGCGGGAGAATTTCTTGTCCTCACTCCATTTATAGGAAGGGGTTACACTTGAGCTGCTGACATCTTTAAACCGGTAAGGAAACCTTTTGACCCAGGAGAGGACATCAAGGCTAAGGCTGCCATTTAAGCTGTCATTATGCTGGGTAGTGCCCGTCCCTATTGAGTCGGTTTCTATCCTCTTTGAATCCCCCGTCAGGCTGCATCCGGTAATGCGCTTTATTCCTGGGTCCCAGTTAGTAGTCAGGATATGGTTTCGGGTAATAGAGCCGCTATTGCGATACCCGGAAAGCTCATCTGTTGTCCCGTCAATTGGAAGAAATCTTCCTCGATAGTAGTCCTTGTAAACATGGGCTAAATCCGACCATAAACCAACGGTATCAGGCATATCTTTATAGGCGGCCTTCATAAGGAGTTTATAAGTATATTTGCCGTTTAATACCTTAAGTTTATTCCACCAATTTGCAGGATTGATTTGGTTCGTAGAAAAGGTCAGGTTGGTTAAGGTATTAACGGCATCCTTTTTACGGTTATTTGGATCAGCCGTCCTGGGGTCGGAGTATGTTTCATCGTAAGAGCCGTCGCAGTTAAAAGAAGGATTCAAATCAGGGATGAAAGGAATATTGGTTCCAAATTTAAAGTTGACCCCATGTTTAAAAGCTTCAAAACCCTGGTTGCGCCTGGTGGAATCTACATAATTCTGGCTTAGATCAAGCGAAAAATTACTCGAAAGAGAAGCCACAGGTGAAAATTTGAACGTGAAGGATTGGCTTCCGGTAACGGTCTGATCGGTCTGGTCAATGGTGTCACTGGTGACACCATTAACGGTCTTTCCTTTTTCCTGGTATTTATAATCAAAGCCATAGTTGTGATTGGTGCCAAAAGAAAGGCTGTGGCCGGTAGGGATACTCAGGAGGCGTTTAGGGAAAGTATAATTATAACTATAGGTATATTTAGGAAAGATACCATTCCTGGTCAGATTTTTCTCCTCGGTCTTAGTCTTTTCCTCGCCCGTATCCGAATACTCGGTCTGCTCCGTCTTATTATAGGTAGTGGAAAAGGTGATGTCGCCTGCGAGTTGACCCGGGATGACGGAAAGGAAAGGAGCCCGGTTTAAAAGGGTAGAAGTCCAATTTTTAAAAGGAAAGCTGATTTCTCCATCCATCTTCTTGCTCCAATTGGTATTCTCGGGCCGGCCCGTATCCCATTTCAACCTGTCTCCTTCTGTCCGGGTGTAGCCTGTTCTATTAATGGCCGGCATCCATTTTAGAGGAAAGCTGATCTTCCCGCCGGTTAATGTCTTAGTCGAACCGGTCCCTTTTTTCTCTCCGGTAGTCCTTTCGAATGTAGTGTTATCTGCTTGAGTGTAGGTTGTTTTAGAAAGAGCAGGGATCAATTTCAGGAGACGGCTGTCCGGATTAAGGCCGGGTATTTGGTTAGGAGTAAAAAGGAACCCGACTGTCTTACTTCCGGCCAATGTCTCGTCTATATTGGCCCCGGTAACATCTATCACCCGCTTCGCATCAGTGGCGCTCTTAGTTTGACTCCAACTCAAGTCTAAAGGCACAAACTTTAGCCGGCCCACGGTTCCACTCAGGTTATTAGTCACTTTCTTTTGGGGACTCTCGGCCGGCCCGCCGATGCTTTCAAAATGTGCTCCCAGGTAATTACTGTCCCAGTTAATGGTTGCCCAGTCAGTAAAACCACCCTTTATGTTAAACCTGACGGCCATGGTAGGGTCAGTCACGGCCTGGCTTAATTCCCTCAGGTGAATCTCATTGATCCAGATTTCTCCGGAAGCAGGGGAAGCGGACTTATTTTCAACTATCAACTTGAGATGTTTAATGTCCTTCAGGGAAGGCTTTTTGCCTTTGATGACAATGCCCCCGCTGTTATAGTCAAAAGAGGAATTCCCTAAAGAGAATCCCCCTGAATCGGCTATGTTCTGCATTAATGTCCTGAGCCGGTCAAAATCAATGATCACTCGCCGCCATTCTTCTCTCGGGAAATTCCAGGTAGATTCTCCCTTAATATCGGTTATATTTATTAATCCCTGCCGGCTCAACTCCTCAAAATCATCAGAAGAATCTGACAGGGGAAAGCTGTAACGGAAGAAATTATCATCT
>JASEGY010000512.1 GCA_030019105.1 bacterium
CGCAATCGTAACATTCTCGCGGACAACGCAAATGTTGCGGGGTAATATTATAATAAGAGGCTTTTCCCGAATTGCACCTTTTATTTTCATCGGATAACCCTTGCTCCACCCGTTACCCGGCTCTTGGCCCCCTACTCCTGGCTGCTCTGTTACCTTCTGGAAAAGCTCAGGTTCTTGAATACCCACTATCTGGTGATTATACTCAACGCGGGCATAATCTGCGATTTTGTATCCTCTCAACAACTCGGGGCAATTTGGTTGTAAGTTGTAGGTTACGTCTACAACCTACAACCTACAACTTACAACCTGTTTACAAAACCACTATTTATGACCGCGCTGAGTATATTGAGAAGATACAAAATCGCAGATTATGCCCGCGTTGATTATAACTTATTTAAAGGTGCTAAGTCCGCAAAAAATTGTCTTCGGTAAGTTTCTTTTCCTTTGCGTTCTTTGCGCCTTTGCGAGAGATTAATTAAGGCAATGGCTGTTAGTGTTTCCGGGATGGTTCATCTTACTGTGAAAGCTTGCGGCTAAAAATTATCATTAACTTTCCGGAGTTAATCCTTTAGGATTTCATTAGTTATGAAAGGCTAAAGCCTAAACTCCAGAAAGAACGCAAGGTTTCACAAGAAAATGGACGATTTTTGAACCGTCCCGTGTTTCCCCGAAATATTGAGAAGATACTATCTTTCTGACCGGTTCATCAAAAACGGCGGTAGCGGAAGGTCCAGGGCGTAAGCGACCGCCCGGAGCATTTCCGCTTCTTGGGTTGAAACGGTCCGGTCAAACAGAACGCAGTAGGCGCAGGCGTCCAGGATGGTTTTTTTGACTCCCGGTGTTGCGGCGGCAAGCCGTGAAATCGCAAGCCCCACTTCTGAAAATGACGGATCGGCCATGAGCGGCGTTTTCGCACGATTGGTATGTTCCGGAATCTGTTCCATGGCGGCGGCAAATGCTTTTTGTGCATGGGCCGGGTCGCCATGCCCCTCCCTTGCCAGTTTACTGATCAGGGCGGCGGCATCATCCATCAGGGGTTCAATACGTTTGAACCCATAGCGTCCGCCCGGCTTTTTGGTTTGCCGCTCTAGTCGGACGGCAATAATCAGCCCAATGGCAAATTCAAAAAAGTTCAGCCTGCCGTCGGTTTCCGCGAGCGTTTTCATGGCCTGCCTGAAGGTTTCAACCTGTTGGGACGACATCCGTCTAAGCATAGGCATGGAAAGATCTACCAGGGGCAGCCGCAATTCGGGGGCAAGTCCTTTCATCGTCGTGTCAAGGCTCAGTATATGGGAAATCCGTTCTTCGGGAAAAAGCTGCCGGATGCCTTTGATCTGAAGGCTTTTTTCATGGTCGTCGTGGCTGAACAGCAGGGCAAGAACCACAGACGATGCGCCCATGGGATCAGTCAGTTCCCGGCGGATCGCGGCAGGAATGGTTTGAAGCAGCATGGCGCTGTATTGTACCTGGTCCGGGTCAATGGTTCCCACAGCTTCCGTCACCTGACCGGGATCAATCCGCATGGCCGGCAGATCATCGGAAATCGCGGCAACTATGGGCGTTTCCTCCCCAAAGGGGGCGGCGGTTTCCGAGATGGCCTTAAAGTCTCCGGTAAAGCCCGGATCAATCCGGCGGATGCGTTCCGCGAGCGGGGGATGGGTGGCAAACATGGTTTGAACGGCGCGGCTGAAGAACAGATGGCTGGCTTCCCCTGCCAGCGGGGCGCGGACGAGGGAGCCTTTTGTAAACCCGCCGATTTTTTTCAAGGCGCCCGCGATGCCTGAAAAATTGCGGGTAAACTGGACCGCGGAGGCATCCGCCAGAAATTCCCGCTGCCTTGAAACGGCGCTTTGAATAATTCTTGAGACGAAAACACCGGCATAGCCGATAATCAGAAGAAGAAGGCCCATCAGGAGGATCGGCCCGTTGTTCTTGCGGTTTCGGCTGGTACTATGCAGCACTAACCTGCCGGCAGAGGCGAGGACCATAATACCGCTGATTATGCCGATAAGTCGGAGGTTGAGCCGCATATCGCCGTTCAGGATATGACTGAATTCATGAGCCACCACCCCCTGAAGCTCATTCCGGGAGAGCTGGTTCAGGCAGCCGCTGGTTACCGCCACCACGGCATCATTGGGGCTGTAGCCCGCTGCGAAGGCATTCATCCCTTGCTCCTGATCCAGCACATAGACTGCGGGTACGGATATGCCCGAAGCAAGAGCCATTTCCTCGACCACATTCATCAGGCGTTTTTTTTTGACATCCTGTGTTTCGGGATGGACCGCCCGCCCGCCCAGACTTTCGGCCACATAGTCGCCCCCCCGACGCAGGGCGATCAGTTTTACCAGACTGCCGCCGATAATCAAGGTCAGAACGACAAGGGCGACAACCGAAAACACTGAAGGATCGAACCAGTCGACCGGCCCCCCTCCCGTTGATCCTTTCATTTCCTGAGCGTAGAACAGGCCCATGACGGCGGCGTAAACGGAAACAATGATAGCGAAAACTGCTGCAATCATTAAAAAAACAAGCTGAACGGTTTTTCTTCTGGACTGTTCCTGGTGTTCAAAAAAATTCATGGCAGCCTCTTTTTATATAGCTCTTAAGATAAATATTTTGGGGTAAGCGAATTCAAGATAGGCT
>JASEGY010000513.1 GCA_030019105.1 bacterium
CCCCAAGTTATTGAGAAGGTACAAAATCGCAGATTATGCCCGCGTTGAGTATAGGCAAACCCGTTTCTATCGAAGCGGCCCTTTCAAAAGCCGAATATCATCAATCCATGCCGTCCCCTTGCCATTGATAACCAGGTTGAGTTTCACATTGTCGGGATTCTCTCCCTTTTTCAAGAAGAAGGGCGTCTCTTCTGTCGTCCAATCTGTGGTGCCGGTTAGTGGACTCTGAAGACCGCGAGAAAAGAACTCCCCTTTGCCAGTGAAATGGCACAACATCTCCAAATATACTTGACCGTCTACATCTTCGGTGCGAACCCTGGCCTGGTAAATCAGGCGTGCATTTTCAATGTCGATGTCGCCTGCCTCAAATAACCGGACCACGGTAGGCTCTGCGGCGGTAATTCGCAAAGAACCATGGCCATCACTCGAAACTTCCTTGTCGATCTGAACGCCCGACTGCGTGATGATCCCTTCAAGGTCATCCATGGGAAACCATTTCAGCTCAGTCGCTTGCTTTGCCGGCTTAGAACAGCCAACTACAGCAAGTATCACCGCGACACATACACACAAAGCCAGATCTTTCATAAATATCACCTCCTCTCTTCCATCAGTTAAGGATAAGGAATAAACCTAAGAGCCCCAGCAGAAACCAGGCAAGATAGGTGTTCAACACCCCGGTGTGGATTAGCCTTAATGGCACAGCCAGACCATTAACTACATCCTTGCCGATCTCATATAAATCAAACCATCCCTTCTCCTGGAGTCGATAGATCCCTTTGAAGGGGGGGATCTCCTTTATGGTTTCATAGAATTCGGTTCCGGTGACCCGATGAGATGGCTCTATTGTCTCCCCTCCGATAAAGGCCTTGTCTTCCCTGAGACCCTTGATATTGCCGAGCAGATAAATAATGCCTCCCAGGAGAAGCCCGATAATAATGAGCCCGGTGGCCAGACCAACTTCCCATAGTCCGCTATAAGAAACTTCTCCAACGGCAGGTAGGACAAGGTGCTTCAAAGGAAGCCCATCGGCAAAAATACCGAAGGCTACACATAAGGCAGCCAGTACCACCTGAGGCAGCCACATACTAAAAGGGACTTCTCTTATTCCATCCCTGCTTTCATCAAAATCCGCAATCCGCAATCTACAATCCGAAATCCGCTCCCCCTGGCCAAGATAGACCGCGTGGAGGACCTTGATAAAGGAGGCCAGGGTTAAGGCGCTGCCAAACATAGCGGCCACTAACCAGATGACCCAGAGATGGCCACCTAAACGGCCAAGTTCAATCAACCCCTGATAGACCATCCACTTGGAGAAGAATCCGTTCAGCGGTGGGATACCTGAAATAGATAGGGCCGCGATCAGGCAGCAGACAAAACTGATCGGCATAACCGTAGCCAGACCGCCTAATTTATCCAGGTCCGAGGTTCCGGTTTGTTTTTCAACTGCTCCTCCGGAAAGAAAGAGGCAAGCCTTGTAAATAGCGTGGTTTACCATATGAAATATCCCGCCGGCTATCCCAATGGGAAGTCCGGTTCCAATTCCCAGAACCATGTAGCCAACCTGGCTTACTGCATGGTAAGAAAGCAGGGTGCGAAGATTATGCTGAATAAGGGCCATAAATACGGCAAAGATTATGGTTACTGCCCCGATGAGCATAAGCAGGATACTGGCCGGGGAATTAGGGACAAGCTCGAACAGGTCCAGACAGATTCTGGCCAGAAGGTATATTCCTAACAGCTTATCTATGGCAGCCGGCAGATAGGCCATCACCGGCAAAGGGGCTACCTCGGCTGAGGCAGGTATCCAGGTATGTAAAGGCACTGCCCCGGCCTTGGCCAGAGAAGCGGCTGCCAGGCAGAAAAAAGCGATTAGCGTGAGTCCGCTGTTCAGTTCAAGATGTATCTCGGTTATTAAGTAAGAATTAGTCAACGCAAAGATTATCCCGACGGCCAGAATCATCAGCGAATCGGTGCCGCCAATGATGATCAGGGCCTTCTTGGCGCTCGGGGCGGCTTGCGGGCCGCCTTGAGCGATCAAAAGATAGAGGGTCAGTCCCAGAAATCCCCAGAAGACAAGTAAGAGAATGAGGTGATTGGCGGCGGCGGTTCCAAAGGCCGCTCCTTGAGTGAGAAGCAGATAGGCATAATAGCGGCCTAAATGGGGTTTCCCCTCCATAGACCTGATGGAATACAGGGAAATCAGCGCCCCAAACAACCCTATCCCCAGAAAGATAAAACCGCTCAGGTTATCCAGTCTAAAGAGACAACTACCTCCCCAGAACCATTCTACCGGCTTGTTCAGAAAGAGAAGGATAGCCAGGTAGAGGGTGACAAGGTTTATGAGGAGACACAATCCCTCCCTTATCCCTTTGAACCTGAAAGGCGGCACAAAGAGGAGCAGCCCAACAGCTATCGGGAGGATGACCGGATAAAGTAGTAGATTCATTATTGCCTCACTGATTTCGACGAGTAGTTTATCCTATCTGAGCCAGTACATGGCTGTTATCCGACGGATTATGCAGCCTTCGGCGGAGACAATTCTATCTTTAGCCCAAGCGCATTACAGACTTTCAAGAACGTACTTATAGTGTTTAAGAAAAAGATTTTGGGGTTGGCTATCCTTTGGAGTTCAGGCT
>JASEGY010000514.1 GCA_030019105.1 bacterium
GTGCAACCAAAATTAAGCAGCTCTTTTTTGCTGTGAAATAGGGAGAAAATCATTGGAGTGCAACCAAAATAGAACATATACATTGTCTTTAGATTTCAATAACTTAGGTATCCATTGAACCGACTTTGATCTTAAGAAGTTGGGTAGTTTTTGCGTCTTTTTACACCAACAAAGATAGCATTTTTAGTTCCAAGAAATAACCTGTTTTGCGATAAGCCGGAAAGTTGCCTCTTGTCAACTATTTATGGTTATTTCCCGAAATTATATTCATTTCCTGGATATGAAAAATTATACCTATCATTGATACATCTATGCTTATATTTTACAAGGAGATATGACCATGTTCTATTTTGGTTGCACTCAAACCAATTGTAGAGTTATATGTAAATCGAATCTGTCCTGAGGCCACAACATCTACATTTGACAAACCTAAACCAAAAGTATTCTGTATCCTCTTCAAATTTAATGGTAACTCAATCGGTAGATGTTTCAGGATGGAGACACACCTATCCCTTATAGAGTCACTTTCAGGTTAAAAATACTGGTTAGTCACTCACCTCTTTGTTAGTACTCCATTATGCCTATCGGCATAATTATTTTCACAAAAAGCACTTACTATCCTGGGGCCGCAGGTGCTTCTTGGTAACTCGGATCGAAACAGTCTATTCCTGGAAATGTTGTCTCACGAATCAGTGATGATAAGGAAGGCAGGTGAAAATTCTTGCTGACCCGGTCATAGATATATTCATAAGCACGGACGCCTAATTTCTTTGCCGTCTGGACAATCGTCAAAAAAGTATCATTGGCCTTTGTGCCTTCTTCCGTCATAGTATGCAGGCTAACATCTCGTTTGCGAACTTGAGCCCTCGCTCCAAGTTCTGCGTCATTATTGTGCAAGGGAAGTTCAGGGTATTTCAATACCAGCAATAGCTCTGATTTTTTATCTTTGCTTTTTGCAATTCGGTCATCCAGAGCCTGATAGTTGGTTTGAGTGGAAAACAATTCATCAAATTCTGTCGATAACTTTTCAGCTTTCTCCTGAGTGGGGTTTTCTTTGTACTGCAAAAGTTTCCTGTAATAATTCCAATATTGCTCTTTAAATTCCTCAAGCTTTTGCTGGTGCAGTGGCACGACAGGGCGTAGCTTTTTGTAGTGTCTTCCATCATGAACCCAGCATAGCCCTTGCTCCCTGGTTATCTGTTTGTACTGGGGTGCATCATCACTCAAAAGGGCCTCAACGACAGGAAAGTCTGTTTGATTGTGGTAAGCGGCAATAGCAGAGGCTTCCATAATCCTTGTCCGTTGGTTTTTTCCCTCACCAGGATTAGGGAAAAGACTCGCCAACAGCTTCTGCATAAGGTCCTCAGTAAATATTTTATTCTGAGCTGCCTCTCGCAGCTGGGCGAACACCTTTTTAGAAAGTCTGAAGGTCTTCATCAGGGCAAAGGCTTCTTCATTAAAGTAATAGCTTCTTGCTTTATCGCCCTGCAATATGTCAAGAATACTCAAACGGTCTTTATGCGGACCTGTAAAATAAGAGGTATAGTAAGGATTGCATACAACTTGAGTATAGTGGTTTTGCCCCTTGACTCTAGCGGTAGTATCATCAATCTGCTGATAGACTGTGGAGGACAGTCCGGCCTGAAAAATATCAGCTTTCTCCTGATGAAAGGGTTCATTATCTTTCGTAAGAATACGAGAAATGGTAGCTGAAGAAATGTAAATCCCGAAATTTTCAAAAAACTCCTTTATCTTGGGTTCTGTGATGTTGGACACATTTTTCAGCGTGCAAACAAGAGATTTTATTCCAGGACCGAATTCTCCTTCAACCCCCGACGGCAACTTACCACCCCGCAAGGAAGTAGCCATAGGAATCATAGCGGCCAGTGACATCATGACGGAGATAGCTAAAACGGATGTTCCCTGCGGATAAGTTAGATAATGCCTTCCACAACAAGAGCTTAAGCTGTTTTAGATGGTAAAGGAGTAGCTACTAAAATCTTCAAAATGTGCCTATTTCTTCCTTGACACCCAACATCACACTATGATAGAATTATGTAACTTCTTATTTGATAGGAGGAAACATTGTGCCCACTACTCCGAAGCATGTCTCTAGGCATAAATAGCTGACAGCAAAAATGTTATAAAAGAGATGCCGCGCCTTCCTTCAGGAACATCCGCTAAAATGAAGGGGTGATCAGGAGACGGATGACACGGATTCAACGGATTTATACTGATTCTTTATCCGTGTTGATCCGTACAATCCGTGTTATCCGTGTGCTATTAGACTATGTGTAGTAGGGGACGTTGGTGCTTAACCGGCGGGCTATATTTCTGTTAAGCACTTGCTACACCGGTGTCCCCTATGTTCCTTTGGAGGTGTATCATTGATCTACAAGGTTATTACCAAAAATGAATTCAAAAGATTTATAAATGGCCTCATCAAGGAAAACCAGACTATCGGCCCCAAACAGGTGGATACAGATGCAGCCGGCCGGCCCATTTATCAATTCGGGCAGGTTTACTCTTTTGACGAAATGGACCTCGATTACACCATCACCTGTTCTTCTGTGAAGAATTTCTTCCTCCCTTTTCGTGAAGAACTTT
>JASEGY010000515.1 GCA_030019105.1 bacterium
TGCCCCGAGTTATTGAGAGGATACAAAATCGCAGATTATGCCCGCGTTGAGTATACTTTCCTCTTTGGTCAAGCGCTATTGGCCGAAACGATGAACAAGGCCAGAAAATACACAAGCTGAACGGTTATGTGTTCCCTTCAGCGCTTATCTAAGTTTAGCCGCGCCTATATGGCCGCCGCGCTGATAAACCGACCGCATGCCGGATTGGGTTATAGCTAATTTCTTCTTGAGGCCCTTACAGAAATCCAGGGCCGCTTCTTTGTCGCGATCTTCTACTAATATTATTAGTTCAGTCACTTCGGCTTGAGATAAGGTTACATTTACCTCCTTTGCTTCCATTAGACACTCACGACCTTTTTGACTTCCGGTATTTGCTGCTTTAAGGCATTTTCAATGCCTGCCTTGAGGGTCATCTGAGACATTGGGCAGCAGCCGCAAGCGCCGGTAAGTCTTACCTTCACTGTCCCATCTTCTTCTACCCCGACTAATTCTACATCACCGCCATCAGCCTGCAAGTGCGGCCTGATGTCGTCTAAAGCTTTGCTTACTTTCTCTTGCATAATATCCTCCTTAATGTTACGATTGCGGATTGAAATTGGAAATTAGAAATTAGGCTTTCACGCTTTTCCTAATTTCCAATTTCCAATTTCCAATTTCCAATTTCAGCGTTCCATAATCCGCAATCTGCAATCCAAAATTGGTTTGGTTGCGGCCAGAGGCCGCGCTAAGTATATCTCCTCGATATTATGGAGGGTTCCTCCGTAAGCGGTGGGTTTGAGGTTGCCGAATTTATTGCGGACGGCATAAATGGCCGGATCATTCACGGTATAAATTAAAGGCAATTGTTCAGCGACAATTTCCTGCCAGCGGTTATAAAGCGCCTTTCGTTTTTCAGGGTCCATTTCAGATACCCCTTGATTAAAGATGTCATCTACCTCACGTTCCCACGCAGTGATCTTTTCTTCCCAGACAGCCAGCTCTTTTTGGTAAGCGACCTTTTTTTCTTCCCATTCAGATACTTTCTTTTTATCCGCCTTTTCTTCATCACTCAAGGGATTTGGTTCGTGTGGCCTGGGGTTCCACAGATGGAGATGCCCGCTCGATTCCCAGACATTCTTTCCACCATGGGGGTCCACACCACCGGTTAAACCAATCAGGATCGCCTCCCAATCATAGCTTGCATCAAGCCTGGTAACCAGATTATTGAAATCAATCGGACTGAAGGTGGTATCCATGCCCAATTTCTTTAGATCCGCCTGAATAATAGTACCGATATCTTTTCTGACCGTGTTCTCCGCATTGGTAAGAAGGGTAAACTTTATCGGATTGCCCTGACTATCTTCTATAATTCCATTACCGTCTCGATCTTTATACCCGGCTTCGGACAGTATGTTAGCGGCCTTATCAAGATCATACTCACAGGTGCTTACCTTTGGATTAAAGAAGGCCACGGCTGCTTTGCTCATCGCCGCGGTTTGGGGGTAACCCAGGCCGTTCAGGACGTTATTTATGATTGTCTCTTTATCTATGGCATGGGCGACCGCTTTCCTGAAGCCCGGGTCAGTAAACCAATCTATTTTAGGAGACTTGACCTTGAGAGGATTTTGGTTAAAACAGATGAAGTTGGTTCCAAAGGCCGGGCCGCAATTATAGATAGTAAAATTACTTTCCTTTTCTTTTTGCTTCAAATGGGTATAGTCTTTTGATCTCAGCCCGATGATGTCCAATTCACCAGACTCAAAATTGATTAACTCTACATCCTGGTTTTCTACAATCTGGACGACTATACGCTCAAGATAGGGAAGACTGTTCCCTTCTTTGTCCTTCTTCCAGTAATGGGGGTTGCGTTCGTAAACGAGGCGTTCATCCTGCCGGAATTCTATCAATTTAAAAGGGCCTGTCCCAATAAGCTTAGAAGGATCAGTGTCCACGCCCCAGGTAGAATTAAACCGTCCCTCCTCCACAGCCGGTCTTAACACATGCTCCGGCAGGATAGCCTGTCCCAGATACCTGAGCAAGGGAACAAAGGGTTTAGACAGGGTGAAGACCACCGTATAATCGTCTGCTTTTTCTATCCCGGGTTTTTGGCCGTCGATCTTGAAGATGTCCCGGGCAGAGGCCGGGATGGATTCGTTAAAGACAAGATCATTGTAGGTGAAGATAACATCATCGGCTGTGAATGGTTCGCCATCAAACCAGGTCACATCATTCCTGAGATGAAAGGTCCAAACCAGGCCGTCCTGGCTGAATTCCCAGGACTTGGCCAGACAGGGGACAACTTCGGTAGTTACACCATCGGTTTTGGTCAGGCCCTCAAAGAGGTAACCAATAGCGCCTGTGGTCGAAGTCTCTTTGGCAATGATGTCATTGAAGGATTTGGGGCCGGAAATGGTAGAAAGGACTAATGTGCCGCCATAGGAACCTTTTGGTTTTACTTCCGGGGCCTTCTTTTTTCCCCCGGTACAACCTATAACACAACCTGCTGCCAGGACTAAAAGTACCAAAATCCATAACTGTTTCATTCTAATGTTACCTCGATCCGTATCCTCTTCAAAAGTCATGGTATAGCTCTTAAGATAAATATTTTGGGGTAAGC
>JASEGY010000516.1 GCA_030019105.1 bacterium
ATTGTGTTCTGTAAGTTTCAAAAATCAATATCTGGTGGCTGAGTAGTTACCAAAAATAGATATATATAGTGTTTAAGAAAAAGATTTTGGGGTTGGTTGAGGATTGGAGTTTAGGCTTTAGCCTTTCATAAGTAATGAAATCCTAAAGGATTAACTCCAAAAGTCGAATAGCCTATCTTGAATTCGCTTACCCCAAAAACATTATCTTAAAAGCTATAGATCACAAAGGTTCAAGATAAAAGGTTCAAGATAAAGGAATAAGGAGGAGTAGGATGTCTAATATTGACCCATCTATGTTTAAGGCTTACGACGTCAGGGGGATATACCCTGACCAATTAAATGAGGAGGTGGCTTATCGAATTGGCCGGGCTTATTCCGAATTTATTAAACCAAAGACAGTCCTGATCGGCCGGGATATCCGTCTTTCTTCAAAGTCTATCTCTGAAGCATTGGCCAGGGGGCTTACCGAACAGGGAATGAATGTGGTTGATGCCGGACAAATCGGCACAGACATGGTTTACTTTGGAGTAGCTCATTACCATTATGATGGCGGAATAATGATCACTGCCTCGCATAATCCCAAAGAATACAATGGAATGAAGTTTGTTCGGGAGCAGTCCATTCCAATCTCTGGTGACACAGGCATCTATGATATTAGAGACCTGGCCATCAGCGGAGAATTCAGTCAGGCAGATAAAATCGGCGAAGTTGAAGAACGGAATATTTATCAAGATTATACCAGGCATGTACTCTCTTTTATCGACCCAAAAGTGATTAAACCCTGCAAAGTAGTCCTGAATGGGGGCAATGGAGTGGCGGGAGAGATAATCCCCCAAATTATTAACGATCTACCGATCCAGGCAGTACCGATGTATTTTGAACCTGACGGGACATTTCCCAAAGGAGAACCCAATCCCTTGCTTCCGGAAAACCGAACCGAGACGATTAAAAAGGTAAAAGAAGAGAAAGCCGACCTGGGTGTGGCCTGGGATGGTGATGCGGATCGCTGCTTCTTTATTGATGAAAAAGGTAATTTCATCGAAGGATATTTTATTACGGCCCTGCTGGCGGAGACCCTTCTAAAAAGGCAGGCTCCGGGTGAAAAGATCATCTTTGATCCCCGCTTAACCTGGGCCAATATTGACGTCGTCAATAAATATGGTGGTGTGCCGATTATTAACAAATCCGGCCATGCCTTCTTTAAAGAGAGAATGCGGCGGGAGAATGCCCTTTTTGCCGGTGAAATGAGCGCCCACTTTTATTTTCGCGAAAACTATTTTGCTGACAACGGGATAATCCCTTTCCTGCTGATCCTGGAATTAATGTCCACTTCAGGCAATTCTCTCTCAGAGCTGTTGGAACCGCTGGTGTCAAAGTATTTTATTTCCGGCGAAATTAACAGGAGAGTTGAAGATGGCGCGGCTAAGATAAAAGAGATTGAGGGCCACTACCAGGACGGCAAGGTGGAGCACATTGACGGCCTCTCGGTCGAATTCCCTGATTGGCGGTTTAATCTACGAACTTCCAATACCGAACCCTTGATTCGATTAAATGTGGAAGCCAGGAGCAAAGAGATTATGGAAGCTAAGAGAGATGAGTTGTTAGAGATGCTTTGATTGCAGTAAGACCCAGGCAAAAAGGAAGGTGAAAGAGAAATGGCCCAAACAGTGACTTTAGAACTACCCAAAACAGTCTACCTGCCGGTCAGTCGCATGGCTAGGGCGACAAGCCGTCCATTGGAAAATATACTGGTGTGTGCCCTTAAGACCTCGCTCCCACCGCTTGATGGACTGCCGCCGGAATTGGTAGAAGAATTGGTTGAACTGGAGAGCCAGGACGATGAATCGCTCTGGCAGGTGCTGGCGAGCAGGGTGCCGGCAGAGCAGCAACGCAAATTGGACCGCCTGCTTCGCGAGAACCAGGCAGGAACGGTGACTGAACAGGAACGACAGAAGTTAGACCAACTTCAGCATGAGGCAGACCGCATAATGTTGCGCAAGGCCCGGGCTGCTGTGCTGCTGCGGTTCAGGGGTCATCGTCTCCCAACATTGGAAGAACTGCGCAGGCCCACTTTACAGACATGAGCACAGGAAAGATAAGCATACCCGCCCGCGTGCGACAGCGAGTGGGAACGAGAACAGGAGGGGAAATATGCAAACATGCCGTGTAGAAGCAACGGTCTCAGGCAGCGGAACGCTCACGATCAAGGGATTGCCTTTCCCGGAAGGCGATAAAGTTGAAGTCATCGTGCGCAGCCGCAAGCGTGAATGGAAATCCATTGAGCGCTATCCCTTGCGTGGTCAACCGATTCGTTATGTTGACCCCTTTGGGAGTGTTGCCGAGGACGACTGGAGTGTCCTGCAATGATTCTGCTTGATACGCACGCTTGGGTCTGGTGGATCCAAGACGAAAATAAACTCACCATGACCCAGGCAAGAATTATCAAAGCAAACGAGACAGACATCATTGGCGTGAGTGCTGTCTCGTGCTGGGAAATAGCGAAACTTGTGGAGTACGGACGAATTGAGTTGCCATATCTGTTAAATCGTGGATTTCGACAGGGCGCTATCGGTTTTGTCTATTTTTTAAGCTTAGA
>JASEGY010000517.1 GCA_030019105.1 bacterium
GACGTCAAGTTTCATTTATGCAGTTTCTAACGGGTGATCAAAGGTGATGATAGAACCCATCACATCTTGAAAAGAGAAGGTTTGAAAGGCATATTCGATAAAATAATATGTATACCGCCAGTCTCCTACTTGGCTATGTTAAAATTAGAACAATCTGCGGCAATCATCTTAACCGATTCTGGAGGCGTACAAAAAGAGGCCTTTTTCTATCGTATCCCCTGTATTACATTGAGGGATGAAACCGAATGGGTAGAAACGCTGACCGGCAATTGGAACATAGTGGCGGGAACAGATGCATCCAATATTTTAAAACAATTTTTAGTGATGATTAATTCCGACCCTTTTACCCAAAGTCCACCAAATTTTTATGGTAACGGAGAGGCTTCTGTCTCGATTTTCGACATCATAGTGAATTATACCTTACCTTAGTGCCACTGCTGGGCCGTAAAACCTATGTCCATGCCCAGGAGAACTGGGCACCGGCTAAGATGGAGGCTAAAGTAGTGAAAATATATAAGCAGGTCATGAAGAAAACCGACACCTTATAAAATAGTAGTACTGCTCGACGAAAGTCCTTCCCGGGTTTCAGCTAATCAGGTTGTCAGGTTCCCGGTTCAAGGTTCAGGGTTGGTCGTCTTGCGCTCTTCAAACCGTGAACCCTAAACCTGGAACCTGGAACCCTGCTGAAAATAGGGAGGAACTTCCGCCGTAACCGTTCACGGGGTTTATGTGTGCCAGAGTATACTAAAGTATGCTTAAGCTTTATAGTTTCCTGTTTTTGTGCTTCAAAAATGCCACGGTCTTCATTCTTGAAGCACAAGAAATGGGATTATGTAAGACTTTAGCATACTTTAATATACTTAAACCCCGTGAACGGTTACTTCCGCCGAGCTATAGTAGGGTGTAAGGGAGGAGATTCTTATGCGGTTTTTTAACACAGCCGGGCCGGTCAGATGCGAGAAACATTATTGTCTGCCTCCGTTGACTCGTTTTGACTTAAACGAGATACTCTCGCTTATTGATCAGGAGAAATACTTTGTCCTGCACGCCCCACGGCAGACAGGCAAGACATCGTGTTTGCTGGCCCTGATGGATCATCTGAATCGGGAGGGAAAGTGCCGTTGTTTGTATGTCAATGTGGAGATGGGACAGGCAGCGCGCGAGAATGTCCGGGAGGGGATGAGCGCAATCTTAAATCAAATGGCCTCAATGGAAAGGGCTTACTTAAGCGAGCGCTTTCTAAGAGAAATCTGGAGAGATGTTCTTGAAAAAAGCAGCCCGAATGCTGCCCTCAATGAGGTGCTTGCCCTCTGGGCTGAGGCGAGTCCCAAGCCTCTGGTGCTTTTGATCGATGAGATCGATGCCCTGGTGGGAGATACCCTTATCTCTGTGCTGCGACAATTACGGGCCGGTTATACCCAGCGGCCGGAGCTGTTTCCCCAGAGCATTGTCCTGTGTGGGGTGCGCGATGTGCGCGACTATCGCATTCATTCAGACCAGGAAAAAGCCATTATCACCGGCGGTAGCGCCTTCAACATTAAGGCTAAATCCCTGCGTCTGGGAAACTTTACCCAGGCAGAGGTTGAAATGCTTTACCAGCAGCATACAGAAGAGACCAGCCAGACATTTGAACCTGAAGCAATGGAACTGGTCTGGGATCTAACCCAGGGCCAGCCCTGGCTGGTCAATGCCCTGGGCTATGAAACCTGTTTTGAGATAAAAAGGGGACGGGATCGGTCACAACTAATTACGGCTGGGATGGTAATCGAGGCCAAAGAAAATCTCATCCTAAGAAGGGAAACTCACCTCGATCAGCTCGCTGACAAGCTTGAAGAAGAGCGGGTCAGGAATGTTATTGAGCCTATCTTAGCCGGAGGGGAGATGGCGGACCGGTTACCCAAAGATGATGTCCAGTATGTGGAAGACCTCGGACTCATTACCACGAGAGGACAGTTGCGGATTGCTAATGGAATTTACCAGGAGGTCATTCCCAGGGAGCTTACTTACACCACCCAGTTGACCATTGCTCAGGAGCCGTCCTGGTATATCTTGCCTTCCGACGGCCGTCTTGATATAGACAAGCTTCTATCTGCCTTCCAGCAGTTCTTTCGTCAGCATTCGGAGCACTGGATAGAGCGGTTCGATTACAAAGAAGCCGGGCCGCAGCTCTTACTCCAGGCCTTTCTCCAGAGGATTATCAACAGCGGCGGCCGGGTCGAGCGAGAGTACGGCCTGGGCCGTCTTAGAACCGACCTGTTGCTGATTTGGCCCTATCCCGGTGGGGTGCAGCAGGTGGTCATCGAGTTAAAGCTGGCCTACGGCTCTCTAAGCAGCACAATTGAGAAAGGACTTGAGCAAACGTGGGAATATGCCGATCGTTGCGGTGCAGATGAGACACACTTAGTAATTTTTGACCGGGACAAAAACAAAACCTGGGAGAAGAAAATCTTTAGCCGGGAAGAGACATATCAGGGGAGACAGATAAAGATATGGGGGATGTGAAACAAGGTTCTGGCCGAAGTAAATAAGGAGTGATATCGTATCCTCTTCAAATCTAAGGGTAAGAGCCAAAGGGTTCAAAGTTCAGGGTT
>JASEGY010000518.1 GCA_030019105.1 bacterium
AATATGTTGTGGTTCTAACAGTTAAGACTACTATATAGAGGCTGAGTAGTTACTGTTACTCTTCAATAAACTTAACCAGCAGGTCTCCTGTTTCAGAGGTTGACAGACCCATCTTACCAGCGGCCATATCTTTTATATGCCCTTCGGACAACAATTTTATGATGGCCTGTTCAATTAAGTCAGCGGCTTTATCTTCACCCAGATGTTCCAGCATCATCTGGCCGGCGCTGATGGCCGCTATGGGATTGATTTCATTCCTGCCGGTATATTTAGGGGCAGAGCCATGAATAGGTTCAAACATAGAGACCCCTTCAGGATTTATATTCCCCCCGGCGGCAATGCCCAGACCTCCCTGGATCATAGCCCCCAGATCAGTGATGATGTCTCCAAACATATTGCAGGTAACAATAACATCAAACCACTCCGGATTCTTGACCATCCACATACAGCAGGCATCAACGTAAACATGGTTTCTCTTTACATCCGGGTAATCTTTCCCTGCTTCGGCAAAAATACGCTGCCAGAGGTCGTGCCCGTAGGTGAGGACATTTGATTTATCGCATAAAGTAAGGGTATTCTTCTTCCCTCGTTTTTGAGTTAATTCAAAGGCATATCGAATACACCGTTCTGTGCCCTGTCTGGTATAAATCATTTCCTGTATGGCCACTTCGTAAGAGGAACCCTTCCTGAGGAAACCGCCGGCCCCACAGTAGAGTCCCTCAGTATTTTCTCTAACCACTACGAAATCTATGTCCTCCGGCCCCTTATCTTTAAGCGGGGTTTCCACACCTGGATAAAGTTTGATTGGCCTGAGATTAATATACTGATCCAGTTCAAACCTGAGCCGCAGCAAGAGTCCTCTTTCCAAAATCCCTGGTTTGACCTCAGGATGCCCTACTGCCCCCAGGTAAATAGCATCCACTTTCTTTAGCTCCTCCAGCACTGAATCAGGCAGAACTTCACCTGTCGCCAAGTATTTTTCTCCCCCCAGGTCGTAGTGGATCAAATTATATTTTACGTCACATACCTTCGCGGCTGCTTCCATGACCTTCAATCCTTCTCTGATCACTTCAGGGCCAACCCCGTCACAGGGTAGAACAGCTATATTATACAATTTATGTTACCTCCCTCTCTACTATTGCCTATATACTTTGTAACAGTTCAGGTAGATAGGCTGTAGGTGTTTAGACTGTAGGGTAAAGAAGCAGCTCATGCAGTTTATCTGCAAAACTAACAGCCTTCAGCCTTCAGCCTAAACAACCTGAACTGTTACCATACTTTTAATCTATCATAGAGTTACATAGATGTCAATCAAAATATGGGCATTGTCTCATTCCCCTCAAATAAGAACGATTGTAACAGTTCAGGTAGATAGGCTGTAGGTGTTTAAACTGTAGGGTAAAGAAGCAGATACACAGATTTGCTCGTGCAGTTTATCTGCAAAACTAACAGCCTTCAGCCTAAACAACCTGAACTGTTACGAACGATGACGGGTTAATGGAAAGTAACCATATCCAATAAACGCTGTCAGGTCAGGAGTTATTCCTCACCTGGGATGAGTGGGCCCTGGCGGCATAGTGGTGGTCGTGTCATCAGGGCCAAAAATGTCATAAGAAATGAGATCGGCTCCCAGGTCAATGCAGTTGGCCACCTGCGGCTGGAGCCCAGTAAAATCAGGCGAAAACACGCCAAGCCCCATTTTCAAAACGGTCTCCACACCACCGTCCTCTGCTCTACCAAAAAAGTAATTGACAGCGTTAATGTAGTAGTGTTATAATCAGATCGCTATAGAAAAGATGAGAATGAAAAGGCAAGAGGTAAATTTTAAATGGCTAAGGATAAATTTGATGAAATAAGAGAGATATTAGCCGAGGTAACTCAAAGGCTGAATAATGTAGCCAGGGAGCAGGAGCTATTTGCTGGAGAGATGCGTCAACTTCGTGCTTCTCAAGAGGAATTCCAAGCCTCCCAAAAGAAAACCGATGAGCAGCAAAAGAAAACTGATGAGCAGATAAAAAAGACCGAGAAAGGGATTGACCGTCTATCAAGGGAGATAGGAGGAGGTTTAGGTAGGGCCGCAGAAGGTTTGACCGCTCCTTGTGTCCCTAAGCTCTTTAGTAAGTTAGGGATAAGGGTAGAGACAGTGCATCAAAGGGTCAAAGCACTTCACAATGGCCAGGTTAAAGCTGAGATAGACCTTTTGTGCCCTGCAAGAAAAAATGGTTCGTCTTTGATTTTAGTTGGCGAGGTAAAGGCACATCTTACTAATGAGGATGTAAAAGATTTCTTGGATGAGTCTTTAAGTTCATTCAAAGAGAACTTTGCTGAGTATAAAGATATGGATGTAATTGCCTTTGTATCTGGACTCAATGTAGAAGAGAATGCAGTAAGACTTGCCCAGAAGAAAGGGCTTTATGTCCTGATTCCATTCGGAGAGACAATGCGTATTGCAAATCTCCCTGATTTTGAGCCAAAGGTTTGGTAGGATGAAAAAAGTAGTTATCTGAAATATGCTCAATAGACTGGTTGGCCTTGTTCATCGTTTCGGCAAAAAGTGCTTGACCAAATTGGGTGTTGTAGTTG
>JASEGY010000519.1 GCA_030019105.1 bacterium
TCTTGAATTCACCTACCCCAAAATATTTATCTTAAGAGCTATACAACACCCAATTCGGTCAAGCACTATTGGCCCAAACGATGGACAAGGCCTGATTAGGTAAATGGAGCATCCACCATCCCAATAGTTTACGGTGCCATTTGCGGATGACACCCCTACAGATTTAACGTTACAGCAGGTTCAACGTTTGACCGATAAGCAGCTTGTCAGCCTTTGAGAAGGCTGACGATTTTCACTACAAAATCCAGGATTAATTTGAATATCCTGATCTTGCTGTTTGTTGGCATAGGTTACATTCTCCTTTCCGGATGGTGGATGCATATAAAAAGAAGAGGTAGAAGTTAGCTCCTACCTCTTCTTTGATTGGTACTCCGCAACGTACCAACAAAATAATGGAGGCACCTATGCCACATGTGAAAACCTCCACTACCTACCGTGATTTAGTATAGCATCAAATAGCTATTTTGTCAAGGGTGAAATTAACATTAGTGACATCGGCCTGACTTTCTCGAAGGCTCAAAGCTTTCGGGCAGGTAAATGCCTCTGTCCCAATTTCGTATCTTCTCAATATTTCGGGGGCACTTGCGGGTAGAAACCAGGTTTCTTGAAGAAACCTGGTTTCTGAGACAATATTTACTTCTACGTGACATTGTAAAAAGAAGAGGTAGAAGTTAACTTCTACCTCTTATCCGGTTGATACCCTGGCACGGATCAACCACCTAATCGAGGAAACTATGTCTACTAAAGGGCTCCTCTATCTATTTAATATTATACCACCCAATAACTTTTTTGTCAAGAAGGGGAAATGGTTATTCAGCGGAATTCTTTTCTTTCTGGTGCTGCTGCCCAATTTAACGCGGGCTGAAGTGTGTGCTGCCGGTCGATTTCACGCCCTCTTTGAAGATTTAGGAAATATAGCACTATTCCAGACTCAAAACTCGAAACCCGAAACCCGAAACCCGAAACCTGCCAGTGCCCCCACTGAACTCAAAAAAAATGACTCCTTCTGGATTATCCGTCCGGAAGGAGGATACCGCCAGATAGAAGCAGCTTTAATGCGGAATGGGGCCAGCTGCTGCCTCTATCTGGCTAATTCATGCTCTCCTGCGCCTGCTTATCCTATTTTGAATGCCCTGGTAGAGGAATTTGATCATGTTGTCTATCCCACCTTAACCTCTACCTTTGGTTCAGAGCCCAATCCAGGGATTGATCTTGACCCCAGGATCAAGATTCTGATCGTTCCACTCGGAACTGACGGCCCCTTAGGTTATTTCTCACCTGTAGATGGATTCAGTCGAACAGCAGTTAAATACCTCTTCCCTGAAGAGAAAACAAATGAGGGGGAAATCATTTACCTGAACTCCCTTGTGCTGGAAAACAGGCAATTAGCCCTGGCTACCTTAGCCCATGAATTTCAGCACATGATCCATTTCCATCAGAAATTGAGATTACTTGGTTTAAGAGAAGACATCTGGCTCGATGAGGCCTGTTCTGAGTATGCGGAAGACCTGTGTGGTTACAGCCGGCCTTACCAGGGAAGCCCGCTTGAAGAAAGAGTAGAGGCTTTTCTGGCTCAACCGGACGATTCCCTAACTGATTGGAAGGGGCGGAAAAGCGATTATGCTTCAGCGCGCCTTTTTATGCATTATTTGATAGAACATCATGGCGGAGACCGGATTTTAAAACCGCTCTTAAGCTGTCCTGAAACCGGTACAAAGGCATTAGAATATGTCCTGGCCTCTCGGGGAGAAAGCAACGATTTAACTTCCATCTTTGCTGACTGGATTACAGCTAATTATGTTAATAATCCGGAATTAGGGATGCAATACGCTTATCTCCATCCTGACCTGGCTAAATCAGTTCACCTTACCCCTGATGAATTAGTTACCCAGTCTCCTCACCGGGTGGAGGGTTATCTGAGCGCCTGGTCTTACCGTGGAATAGAATTTAAGAGCGCTGGATCAGCCACCTGGCGTGTTATTTGCCAGGCTGTACCCGGAGTCGAATTTACTCTTGCCTCCGGAGAAAAAATTGATCATCTCTCTCTTGATTCCTCCGGTTACGGCAGACAAACAATCTCCTTGCCGGATGATGGCTCCTTCATTCTTATCCCCACCTATTCAGACCCCAAAGATAACACCAGCGCCTCTTTTTCCCTCTATTTAGACAAAATCTTGCCGGCGCTTACTAAGGCAATCCCTGATCATACCAGTCTCCTGCAAAATTACCCTAACCCCTTTAACCCGAAAACCTGGATACCTTTTACACTCAGCCGGGAGTCTCAGGTTTTAATCCGAATTTATACCCTCGCCGGAGAACTTATCAAAACCATAGACTTAGGATACCTTGCTCCCGGAGAATATACTTCCCGGGAAAAAGCGGCCTTCTGGAACGGAAGGGATGAAACCGGCCGGGAGGTAGCCGGCGGAGTTTATCTCTACCAACTCCAAACCGACTCGACCGTCCAGACACACAAGATGGTGATTGCCAGGTAGGTAGCCAGTAAAGGAAAGTGGGCTATATACTATAGTGTTTAAGAAAAAGATTTTGGGGTTGGCTATCCTTTGGAGTTCAGG
>JASEGY010000051.1 GCA_030019105.1 bacterium
CCCTGAGTTATTGAGAAGATACAAAATCGCAGATTATGCCCGCGTTGAGTATAGTTGCGGCGGGAGACCGCGATAGGGGATTACCTTGCAGAAAATATCCGCAGGCATAGAAAACCTTAACCTTCTCCTTGAAGGAGGGATACCGATACCGTCGGTAATCATCATCGCCGGCCCTGAAGGAATAGGTAAAACTACCTTTATCCACCAAATGATTTTTGAAAATGCTACACCTGAGAAGAGGGCTTTTTACCTTAATACCTCCTCCAAACCAACCTTAGAAGTTATTAAGGCCCAGCGACCGTTTACCTTTTTTGACCCCAAAAGGATTGGCTATTCACTTTTCTATGCTGATGTAAAAACAAGGAAAACCGAAAAGGAAAACCAGGCAGCCTTAAGCGAGAAGGTAGACCTGGCTCTCTCTATTGTCCCCGCCTATATAGTCATAGATAGCTTCAGGGATTTCCGGCTGACTACTACCTCTAACTACAAATTTTGGAGGTTTGTCAGGCAGATGATTAAGCCCCTGACTGAGTTGAAATCTACTGTTTTCCTTGTTGGGGAATGGGGGTGGGAGGAAATCGAAAAAGAAAGAGGACTTAGTCTGGCTGACGGTATTTTCTACCTCACACAAATAGGTAGTAAGACCCGGCCCAAGATGGGCCTCCATATCTTGAAGATGAAGAAAACCACCTTCCATGATGGGTGGTACCCATACAATCTTAATGAAAACGGCCTCTCTTTGTCCCTGGCCGAAATGGATGAGGAAGAAGTAGCTGCGTCGATTAAACCGCATAAAAAGGTGAAGAGGGTAAGCTGGTGGGAGGGGTTTTTTAGCAGGTAGGGAAGAAGGGGACAGTTTATATAACCTTAACAAAAATAGGCAGTTACAACAAAAATAAAATATTGCCAGAGGCGAGGGAGGGGATATTTTATTTATTACTACTTGGTATCAAAGGGATTGTGTAAACCGTCCCCTTCCCCTCCTTAATTTCTTCTATCTCATTTATTGCAAGACCTGTAATTTTGGCAATATCCTCTATTTTCATTCCAAATTCAATCATATTATTTGCTGCTTCTTTTCTTCCTTCTTTTCTCCCTTCTTCTCTTCCTTCTTTTCTTCCTTCTTCTATCCCTTCTTCTATCCCTTCTTCTCTTGCACCTTCAATGATATCAGTCTCAATAGCCAAATTTGTTAAATATCTCTCATACCTCTTTTTCTCCTCTTTGTTCATCTTCAAAATATCAAGCTTTTCCTTCACTTTCTTTATATTCTTTGACTTAAAATCATCTCTTATGCTCTCATTCTTTAAAAAATATATCCATTCATCTAAATCACTTTGTATTACATCCTCAAACTTCTCTACTTCTATTAAATAATATTCCGGATATATATCTTTTGTTTCTATTCTCTTTATTGTTTTTTTCTCTTTCCTCCTTAAAATCAACGGGTTATTGGTGTGTAGTCCTCTAAATTCCGTATTCCCATAATATACATAATCGTCAACTTTTTCTCCTAATATAAAATAGAGTATACTGATTGATATTACCTTTCTTATCTTTTTATAAGATTCTCCAGTTTCCAAGTTCTCTACAATCAGCTTTGAGGTTCCATATAAAAGCCTCTCAAGATAATGAACTTCTCGCTCATTTTGTATCTCTATTATAATATACTCGCCTTTATCATCAACCGTAAGCAAATCAACCCGATTAAACTTATCGCTTTCATCCTCCTGGTTTGATTCACTTTCAAGTAGATTTATTATCTTTATCTCCTTCTCTAAAAGCGCGGTCAGAAATCCCTCTAGAATATCAAAGTTTGATTTATCCCTCAGGATATGTTTTGCCGCCCAATCAAATCTTATAAGCCTTTTCTCTTCTATCCCTTGCATCTTACTTGTTGCCTCCTTCGGCCTTCGGCATTCCATTTCTTCCACTTCTTTTAATATTGCTTCTACAAACTCACAACGCGTGCGGAAATAGTTGATTCAGAAGAAGCGGACAAGGACGAGGGCTAGAGTGGTTAGCGCTTTGATGTGACCGCCGGCGTTTTAATCCACGCAAATCTGCGTCCCACAGCTTACTTCCGTTTCGGTTCCGTCGCGATAGCCAGCCGGTCAATTCCTGCTCTTTTGGCAATATCCATCACTTCTACTACCCGGCCATGGGTTACTTCCCGGTCAGCTTTAACAATGAGAAGCTGATCCACCTCTCCGGCCACCATAACCCTTAACTTGTCGGGAAGAACGGCTAAAGATATGGCTTCTTCATTTAAAAAGTAACTACCATCCCGCGTAATGGTAACAAAGACATCCTTCTTTGTTTTTATATCGTCAGTTGTTGCTTCCGGGAGCGTTACCTTGATCCCTGGCTGCATAATAAAGGAAGAAGAAAGCAGGAAGAAAATCAAAAGTAAGAAGACTACATCTATCAGAGGGGTGATGTCAAGGCCGGCTTCCTTAAGCTTAACTCGCTTGAATTTCACTGCTTATGCTCCTTTTCCAGAATATCAACTAATTCGGCTGATTCGGTTTCCATTATCTGCACCAGGCTATTAACCCGGTTGACCAGATAATTATAAGCTACTATCGTGGGTATAGCTACTGTCAGACCAGCCGCCGTAGTAATCAATGCCTCCCAAATTCCGCCGGCTAAAACCGAGGCATCAACCTTTCCGGCTAACTGCTCTACCTTCATAAAGGCTTTAATCATACCTGTCACTGTCCCCAGCAATCCTAAGAGGGGAGAGACGTGGGCAATAGTAGCCAGGCCGCTAAGATACCTTTCCAGATCAAGAATAACGCCGGCAGATGCCCCTTCCATGGCTGCTTTCAGTTCTTCTCTCCCCCGGTCCGCCTTGAGGAGACCGGCCTTTAAGATATGCGTTAAAGGAGAAGGATTCCTCTCGCAAGTTGAAAGGACTTCCACCTTTCGGTCATCCTTAAGCATATCTTTTAACTTTGGTAGGATCCATTCAGTATCCCGTCTGGCTCGATATAAGATATAACTTCGATTGATAATAAGCGTCAGGGCGATAATGGAACAGATCAGGATGGGTACCATCAACCACCCACCTTTGATTAAAATAGACAGCATATTTTTTGCCTCCTCTTCTCATTGCGGATTGCAGATTTTGGATTGCGGATTTACCCATTTTCGGCATCGTTTCAAAACGCTGAAAAGTCTGCTTTACACTTTCCAAGAAACCAGGTTTCTTCAAGAAACCTGGTTTCTGCTCACGAACAGCAATTTCGGCACATTCCGAAATCTGCAATCCGCAATCCGAAATCAAAATTTAACCGTCACCCCGGTTCTTATCCGGACTCCCGGCAAAGAGTAACCTTTACGCTCCTCGACATCCTTTTTATCCAGTAAATTTTCTCCCTCCAGGAAGAGAGTCAGGTTCTCTCCTATCTTCTCAGATGCTCGGAGATTAAGAAGCACATAAGAGTCCAGCTTTTCTTCACCCTGATCAGCCGCATAACGGCTGCTTACGTATTGTCCTCCCAGGTCAATTCCCAGTTCACCATCAGCGTATCCGACCTGCAACTCTATTTTATGGACAGGAAGATGTGGGACATGATCGTCTTTCTCCTTGCCTTCCGCCTCCGTATACTGGTAATTGAGGGTCTGAACAAAACGGTTAGCCAGGGTGTAGGTCAGACTCAATTCACCACCCCAAAGCAATGCCTCTTCCATGTTAGTTGGTTTATAGAGTGTATCGGAGGTATCTTCAAGCCGCCAGATAATGAGATCTTCGACATCTTTGACAAAGAGGGTCGCTTTAAGAAAGGAGGTCTCTGTTAATTGACGGTGAGCGCCCAATTGGTATTTCATTATCCGTTCAGGCTCAAGTCCGGAATTAACCCGCCAGTATTTAGACTCAAGGTATAGTTCTCTATAAGTAGGAATATGAAGTTCCCGTTCAACCGCCGCAAATAAGGTCACCTTTTCTCCCCAGGGTGAAGAACACCGGAGGAGGAAATCAACCTGCTCGAGGATCTTTTTGTCATTACCATTTAGCTCTACTCCAACATCAAAAAGAAAGGGTTTGATAAGGAAAGAGTTGCTTTCAGCATAAAGGAAGGTGTAAAATCGCTCATCTTCACCCGATACCTTATCCTGGTAGGTCCTTAAACCGACAGAGAGGGGATTTCGAGCCGACCGCCAACAAGTGTTATATCCAAATTCAACTCCAGTAATCTGATTATCGCTATCCTCTTCCCCTGAAAGTAGAGATTCTTGAAACCAGGTTCTAAAAGCAAGGTCGGATTTATTGGAGGTATAGATTTGCCCACTTAAGGCCACCGAGGTAGCCTTAACTTTTTCCTGGTCTTCGTTATCAGAATAAGGCAACGAGAAGTCCTCCTCCAGATAACTCATCTCTGCCGTCAGGCTGCCACGATTAAGATAAAAACTTATATCTCCGCCTAACCGGTCCCGGCTAAACTCGTCGAAATTTGTCCACTCTTCCCGGGAGAACCCATCTGATCTTTTCCTCTCCATAGTCAGGAAATAGTTGGTATGTTTAGTTTGCTGTCCATAGGCATACTGATAATAAAGGGTGTTTAGATTATCGTAAGAAAGCTTAAAAGAAGAAAGCCTTGAAACAGCCGGCACACCTTCTTTCTTGTCTTTGAGGTCGATTCTATCACGTGGATGCAGTTTTAAGGGAACAAAGGGTTCTTCAGGCTGCATGGCCTCTTCGGGCAAAGGCGACATGGCTTCGGGAAGAGATGGCTTCTCTATTTCTTTTTTCTCCCGTTTTAATTTAGATTTATCTTCCCCAACAACCTCTACTTCAGGAAGTTTAAGCGTAGGCTTTTCTTTTTCTTCAGCCCGGGCCAAGGAAAAGATAAAGGACAGCAAAATTCCGGCCATTACTAATATCTTGAGTTTCGAGTTCATTTATACTTACTCCCTTATCCATTATTGGCTGCCTGAGCAGCAGTTACAAAAGGAGATTACTTGATAATTCCAAGCAACGTGCCTAACATGTCCATGACCCTGGGATTGGTTATGATTATCAATGCCCCGAGAGCCACAAAATACAGCTTCATCTTCCACTGTCCATCTCTTATCTCAGCTCGCAAGCGGGCCTCCATCTCTCTCATTTCAGCTTCAAGCTTACTTTCAACCCTTTGTATCTCAGCTTTAAGGTTGCTTTCAACCCTTTTGATTTCAGCTTCAAGCTTACTTTCAACCCTTTTGATTTCAGCTTCAAGCTTACTTTCAACCCTTTTGATTTCAGCTTCAAGCTTACTTTCAACCCTTTTGATCTCAGTTTCGAGCTTACTTTCAACCCTTTTGATCTCAGTTTCGAGCTTGCCTTCGACCCTTTGTATTTCAGATCTAACACCTTGTATCTCAGCTTCGAGCTTACCTTCGACCCTTTGTATTTCAGATCTAACACCTTGTATCTCAGCTTCGAGCTTACCTTCGACCCTTTGTATTTCAGATACAAGCTTGCCTTCAACCCTTCGGATCTCAGCGCCAAGATTATGTATTTCAATACCAAGACTATTTTCAACCTTAGTCAGGTCCAACTTAGTTACTGCGGTCTCTTCAACTTTTGAATCTATATAATCAAGGATAGTACTTGCCCCATCTTCCCCTATTTTGGATTTTAACTTTTCATAGACGGCCACCGCCAGATTCATTCTTCTTTCACCTCACTTTTTCTCCAGCACAAAGAGTCTTTCCTTGGCCAGCTTAAATTGCTCCAGGTTCTGATATTGCGGGGTATTAACGATCAATTGGTAGAGTCTTTTTGCATCTTGCCACTGGCGTTGCCGTTCATAGACAAGAGCCGCCTGATATTGGGCATTAGCCGCCCACTCGGCCATTTCCGGATGGAGATAAACCACCTTTAAAAATTCCACAATAGCCTGATCCAGCTTTCCTTGAACCAGGAAATTTTCACCAAGCCGGTATTGGGCCTCCACAGCTAACTTAGCCGGGGCTTTGGGATCGCTTATCACCTGTCGATAAAGCAGGTCAGCCTTATCATAGTCCCCCTGATTATGATGCCATATTCCAAGTTGCAGCTTCGATAAATTAGCGCCATCGGTGTTAGGAAATTGAGTCATAAGTTGTTGGTAAATACGCTTAGCAGACTTCTCATCAGTTTGTTCCCGATAGCAATTGGCAATATTTAACAAGGCATCTACCACCAAATCTTCCCTGGCAGAATATACTTGAACTACTTTTTGAAATTCAGGAATGGCCTCAGCAAATCTCCTTTGTTTTGCCAGGGCGCTTCCTACCCTAAACTGAGATTCTGCAGCCCACTCTGATTTTGGATCTTCCTTAACTAATCGTCTAAAGGTATCCACGGCCTGGGGATAATCATCCAGCTCCAGGTAAGATCGACCTAACCAGTAAAGGGCATCAATATAAGAAAGGCTCTTAGGAAATTTCGTGATCAATGCCCTGAATTCAGCCACAGCTTCTTTATACTTTTTTTGAGTATAATAGGCTTCGGCTATTTTAAATTGGATGTCAGCATTAAGCTGAACATCTTTCGTGGGATATTTTTTGAGCACGTCTTTATACATCTCAATAGCTTCACCCAGTTGGTTCATTTGATAGAGGCAATATCCGATCTGGTAAGAGGCGTCTCTAACTAAGTTCAAAGATTTGGGATAATTTTTAATTACTTTCTCATACTCAGCTTTAGCCGCCTTGTATCGCCCCTGGTTATACAAGGCATCTCCGATCCGATATTGGGCTTCCGGGGTAAAGGAGGAATCAGGATAATTCAAGATAATCTTAGTAAAATTAGCCATAGCCTCCTCAAATTGTGAGAGCCTGAACTGAGACCAGGCAAGCCAATACTGAGCGGCCGGGATTTTGTCACTTCCCGGATATTCGGTAATCAGTTTGGAGAAGGCATTCTTGGCCCTGACAAAATCCTCCTGTTTGTAAAATCCCCATCCAACCTGGTACTGGGCATCAGGGGCCAGCTTACTGCCAGGGAACTCGGAGACTATCTTACGGTAAAATTCCTGGGACATTTTATAGTCTTTCAAGTTAAGATAGCAATCGCCAATGGCATAAAGAGACTCAATCACCTGGGATGAATCCGGATATTTAGAAAGGAGTACCTTGTATTCAGGAACGGCCTTGTCCCATTCCTCTTTCTGGTAATAAGACCAGGCCAGGCCATACTGGGCATTAATAGCCCATTCACTCTCAGGAAAATTCTCTAAGACCTGTCGATAAGAGGCCCTGGCAAGTTCAGTCTCCCCAAGCTGAAAGTAGGCTTCCCCCATCATTAGATGGGTCGCGCCAACCAGACTGCTCTCAGGAGAACTATCTAATAACCGTTTAAATTCCACCACTGCGCCGGCATAGTCCTTGCCTTTATATTTAGCCCAGGCTAAACGGTAACCGACTTCATCCGACTGCTCAAACTGTGGAGCGTGTTCTAAGATCCGGGAATAAATTATGGCGGCTGTGTCATAGGCCTCTTTCTCATAAAGTATGTTGGCTAAGGCAAATTCCGCCTCCGAATACCATTTAGAAGACGGATAATGGTAGACAATAGTCTCATAAACTTTCTTAGCCTCATCTGACCTTTCAGCCGCTTCATAAGTCCTGGCTAACTGAAAATAGGCCCGATCTACTAAGGGACTCTCAGGATAGTTGGTAATCAACTCTCTAAAGGCCGGAATAGCCAGGGCGAAACTTGACAATTGGTAATGAGAGAAGGCTATCCCATAGAGGGAATATGGGGCAAATTTACTGGAAGGTGAAGTAATAACTACCTTTTGGTAAGCGTTAATCGCGGCCGGATAATCTTCCAATTGATAGAAGCTTTCACCTAACCAATACTGGGCCTCATCGGCCCAATTAGAATCCGGGAATCTTTTTAGAAGGAGGCTGAATTCATTAGCGGCCGACTTAAATTCCCCTCTTTTAAAAAGACTTCGACCGATCATAAATTGGGACTCAGGGGCAAACCGGTGTTTAGGATATTGGGTCAATAATGTGCTAAATTCGGTCTCTGCCTCGGCTAATTTCCCCCTTTCATACCAGCAGCGGCCAATATAATATTGTGCCTCTCCAGCCAGGTCTTTGGATTCAGTGACAGTAATCACTTTAGAAAATGCCGGGATAGCCTGGAGAAACTCTCCCTCTTCATAGAAACTTCGTCCCAGGGAATAATAGGCATAATCAAGGTAGCGGCTTTTTGAATACAGGGCAATAACCTGGTTATATGCTTCTTTGGCTTTGGCATAGTCACCAAGGGCAAAATAACATTCGCCAATCTGGTATTGAGACCTGGCGGCTGAAGATGACTCGGAAAAATCCTGGATTACCCTGGAGTAAACACTAATAGCTTCCTCTAACTGTCCAAGCTGGTATAAAGAGTCCCCCATTCTCGAAAGTCCGCTGGGTTTAAGGGGACTTTCCATATAGATTTCAACCAACCGCCGGTACTGTCTTAAGGCATCGTCATACCGGTTCTGAAGATAGAAACATTCACCCAGATAGTATTGAGCCTCTGAAGCCAATTCATGCCGCGGGAAATGCTGCAGAAAGAATTCAAACCGTTTAGCGGCCAGTTCATACCCGCCGTCCCTAAAAAGTCCTCTGGCAAAATCAAACTCATCCTGCGGCCCAAGGGCAAAGGCAGCCGAGGTGAAAAGCATCCCCAGCAAGAAGATTATTCCCCATATCTGTTTGACTTTTGAGTTCAATTTAATAACTCCTCCCTACTCGATAACCGGATTCTGTATCTTCTCAATAACTCAGGGTGAAGCTATACAGTTCCTTAGAAACCAGGTTTCTTCAAGAAACCGGGACGGTTCATTTTCATCGTTTTTCCTGTGATTTCTTCCGGGCAACTTGTAGTCGCAGAGCTTGCTCTGCTAATCCTACTCAAGCAAAGCAAGCTTTGCTACTACAAACAGTTATCCACATACCCGCAAGCTTCACACTAAAGTGAACCATCCCAAGAAACCTGGTTTCTGCCCGCGCGTGGTTCTACCCCGGGATATTGAGAAGATACCAAATTCTCCCTACTTGATAATTCCGAGCAACTTGCCTAATATGTCCAGTACCTTAGGATTAGTGACAACTATCAAAGCTCCCAAGGCAAGGGAATGGAGCTTCATCTTCCATTCTAAACTGTTCATCTTAATATCTATACGAGATTCCAACTCCCGTATTTCAGCCCTGATTTGTTGTATGGCAGCTTCGAGCTTGTTTTCAACCCTTTGTATCTCAGCTCTAAGATTATGTATTTCAACTCCAAGATTACTTTCAACCTTTTGTATCTCAGTTCCAAGACTACTTTCAACCCCTTGTATCTCAGATCCAAGACTACTTTCAACCCTTTGTATCTCAGATCCAAGACTACTTTCAACCTTGGCCAGATCCAATTTAGTTACCGCGGTTTCCTCGACTTTTGAATCCACATAATCAAGGATAGCAACAGCCCCATCTTCTCCTACTTTTAGTTTCAGCTTCTCATAAACAGCTACAGCCAAATTCATTCTTTTCCACCTTCTTTTTCTTGTGGCGACTCTTCATCCTCAATAGCTTCCTTACCTTCAACCGGAGAGAAAATCAATTTATCTTCCTCCGGATCCTTATCTGCCAGGATACCATCCCCTGGTTTAAACTTAGCTCTTAGTATTTCATCGGCCAGCGGGTCCTCAATGTATTTCTGGATAGCCCGGCGAAGGGGCCTCGCCCCATAAGCAGGGTCAAAACCTTTCCCTGCCAGGAAATCAACTCCTTCGGGCGTAAGTTCAAGTTCATGCTCCTGTTCAGCCAAACGTTCGCTTAACTGATCCATCATTATATGAATGATCTGCTTAATTTCATCTTCACTCAAGGCATGGAAGACAATCACTTCATCAATTCGATTTAGAAATTCCGGGGTAAATACCTTCTTCATCTCTGAGGTGACCCGTTCTTTCATCTTCTCATAGCTTTGCTGAGCCTCTTCCGTGCGGAATCCTAAGCTGGATTTAGATACAATCTGCCTGGCACCGATATTAGAGGTCATAATAATGACTGTATTCCTGAAATCCACCGTGTGCCCGAGATTATCAGCCAGATGACCGTCCTCAAAAACCTGAAGAAGGATATTGTAGACATCCGGATGGGCCTTTTCGATCTCATCCAGAAGAATAACTGAATAAGGCTTACGTCTGACCTTTTCCGTTAATTCACCCCCTTCTTCATAGCCTACATATCCAGGTGGAGCTCCGACTAATCGAGAGACGGCAAATTTTTCCATAAATTCAGACATATCAATATGAATGAGGGCCTCGTCATCGTCAAAAAGGAATTCAGCTAGGGTTCTGGCCAGTTCTGTCTTACCTACGCCGGTCGGGCCAAGAAAGATAAAGGAGCCGGTCGGCCGTCTATGATCCTTCAGCCCGGTTCGAGCCCGGCGAATGGCCCTGGAAATAGCCGAGATGGCCTCATCCTGTCCGATAACTCTTTGGTGAAGCTCCTCCTCCATCCTTAATAACCGTTCTGTCTCTTTTTCTACTAACCTGAAAATCGGGATACCGGTTGCTTTAGAAACCACATCAGCAATATTCTCCTCCGTAATGACTGCTTCAACCGCAGTATGTTTCTCCTGCCACTCCTTTTTGGTTTCTTCCAGTTTATTTTTAAGCAAGCGTTCCTTATCCCGCAAGAAGGCTGCCTTTTCAAATTCCTGTGCCCTGATGGAGGATTCTTTTTCTTTAGTTACCTGTTCTAATTCACGTTCCATATCCTTCATGTCAGGGGGCAGCGTAGTCGTGGCTAATCTGGCCTGAGCGCCAGCCTCATCAATAAGATCAATGGCCTTATCCGGTAGAAAGCGGTCGGAAACATAACGATGAGAAAGCTTAGCAGCCGCCTCAATGGCTGAGTCCGTAATCTTTACCCGGTGGTGGGCCTCATATCGATCCCTGAGCCCTTTTAGTATCTCTACGGTATCCTCAACACTGGGCTCATCCACCATAATGCTTTGGAACCTGCGCTCCAGGGCCGCATCCCGCTCGAAATATTTCTTGTATTCATCAAGGGTAGTAGCGCCGACACACTGCAATTCACCCCTAGCCAAAGCCGGTTTGAGCATAGAGGAGGCATCAATGGCCCCTTCCGCGGCTCCAGCGCCGACTAAGGTGTGTATCTCATCAATAAAGAGAATAATCTCGTTAGACTGTCTGATTTCGTTAACTACCCTCTTTAACCTTTCCTCGAATTCACCCCTGTATTTGGTTCCGGCCACCAAAGCCGCCAGGTCTAAAGAAACGACCCTCTTGTTCGCCAGGACTTCCGGGATCTGTCCACTAACGATTCGCTGGGCCAAACCTTCAATAATGGCTGTCTTGCCTACCCCTGGATCACCGATCAAGACCGGATTATTTTTGGTTCTCCTGGAAAGGATTTGAATGACCCGGTCAACTTCATCTTTACGTCCGACCACAGGGTCGAGTTTATCCTCTTTACTCAATTGAGTCAGGTCTCTGGAAAAGGCGTCCAGCACCGGGGTAGTGGTTTTCTTTTTACCTGTTGCGCCGCCGGCAGGAACAGCCCCGCCCAGCAACTTAGCAATCTCTGCCCGCACTGTATTCAGATCGGCTCCCATTTGAATAAGGACTCTGGCCCCAACGCTTTCTCCTTCTTTGATCAAACCAAGTAAAAGATGCTCCGTACCAACATAGTTATGATTTAGCGCCCGGGCCTCTTCCACAGCTAATTCCAGAACACGTTTAGCATAAGGAGTAAAAGGGACATCCCCCAGAGTGAGCATGCTGCTTCCCTTGGGCACAACCTTTTCCACCTCAATCTTGAGACGCTCCGGATCAATCGCCAGGCTGTTCAGGACCTCAATAGCTACTCCGCCCCCTTCTCTGATCAGAGCAAGAAGGATATGTTCCGTCCCGAGATAATTATGGTTTAGTCTTTTTGCTTCTTCTTGAGCTAATCCTAAAATTTTTCTCGCCCGTTCAGTAAATCGTTCAAACACCTTTTCTATTTACCTCCTTAAAAATCCGGTAATAATCTGATTGGAGCACGGCAGCAAACTTAAGAACTAAGCGTTCAGGTATCAGGTGTCAGGTGTCAGGTGTCAGGTGTCAGGTGTCAGGCATTAACTCCGTCCACCGTGTTCGTTGGCCATGTTCGTTTATACCTAATAGATCCTTATCCGGACACGGTAAACGGACACGAATCACGGTTAACCTGACTGCTGAGACCTGAATGCTTACGTCCCTACTAACACACTACGTTACAATTATACCACATCCTCCCCCCATTCTGTCAAGGAAAATCTTATTGGTTCAGCAATTTTCATTTAATCCTGGGGTGTGGACTATTTTTACTTGACAAAAGTGGTTGCCTATGTTATAGTAATCCTGCTTTTTGGCATCTGGTAATTACCAGTTGATTTTCAGCTGCCGATGGCCGGTTATGTGAGGAGTGATGTTTATGCCTGTGGGTTATGGATATGTAGTTCTTTTTATGGTGGTGGGAGCTTTTATGGTGCTGGGCGCTTTCATTGGCAACTGGCTTTTGGCCCCCTCTAAGCCTACCCAACGTAAATCCTCTACCTATGAATGCGGTATTATCCCTACCGGGGAAGGCTGGATTCAATATAATGTTCGCTATTATCTTTTTGCCCTGATTTTTCTCATCTTTGATGTCGAGACTGTTTTCCTTATCCCCTGGGCAGTAGTCTTTAGAAGAGCTGAAGACCTGGGAATTTCTCCTGTTGTGGCCTTTGTGGAAATGGGTATCTTCATCTTTATTCTGCTGGTAGGGCTGGCTTATGCCTGGCGGAAAGGGGTGTTACGATGGGTTTAGTCACGGATAATGTATTGCCAACTGTATATCGGCTGCCTGGTGGTCAAATTATTACCACTACAGCCGATTTTGTTATTAATTGGGCCAGACGTTCCTCTCTTTGGCCGATGACCTTTGGTCTGGCTTGTTGCGCCATCGAGATGATGTGTACCGGCGCCTCCAGGTATGACCTTGACCGGTTTGGGGCCGGGGTCTTTCGTCCCTCTCCCAGACAGTCGGACGTGATGATTGTGGCTGGAACTCTAACCTACAAGATGGCCCCTATCCTGGAGATGCTTTACGATCAGATGCCGGAGCCTAAGTGGGTAATTGCTATGGGTAGTTGTGCCGGTTCGGGAGGTGTATTTAACACCTATAGTGTTGTTCAGGGTGTGGACCGGATTATTCCGGTAGATGTCTATGTTCCGGGTTGTCCACCCCGGCCGGAAGCCCTGATGTATGGCTTGATGAAGCTTCAGGATAAGATCAAGAAGGATTCGGTGATTAAATAATTGCGGGTTGGGGAAGGTATATTTACAATGCCGAAAGAAGCGATTAGATATTTACAGAACGCCAAAGAGATACTGAAGGGTATCCCTATTGAGGAGAACACATACACGGATATAAAGCCGGTAAGGGAAGCCTTTGGAACTGCCTATCTTGCAGTGTTGGAAGCAATTAACGAAGCTCTAATAAAAAGAGGACTTACCAAGAAAGAGCTGCCAAAGTCAGTGGATGCATACAGAACGGCGCTGAGAAAGCACCTGGTAGTTCATGATGGAAAGCTTCTGAGGGAGTTTGAGAAACTCTACGATGCCTTACACCTAGCCGGATATTATAGAGGCCTGATATATACTATTACCCCGCAACATTTGCGTTGTGCGCGAGAATGTTACGATTGCGGAT
>JASEGY010000520.1 GCA_030019105.1 bacterium
AGCCTGAACTCCAAAGGATAGCCAACCCCAAAATCTTTTTCTTAAACACTATATAACCTACAACTTACAACTTACAACAGATACCCATTAAATTTGAAGAGGATACAGTATGAAGGCCCAATTTCTAATTTCTAATTTCAGCGTTCCGTGAACGGTTACCGCTGAACAAGGCCGTTACCTGTTATTGCTTTGCTGCGGGTGGCACAGGACGAACTCTTTGATTGACCTGGATAAATCTGGTCAGGGCGGGAGTAATGATCTGTGCCTTAGCTAACCTGGCCTCTAATTCGGTTATCTTTATTTGACCGAAAATCCTTTCTTTAGTTCCCGACGGTTTTCCAGTAGTAGGATCGGTTAAAATCATCCCTTCTTCATAGACATCCAGTATCTGACCAAGCTTTAAACCATGATTTCTGCCCAGATTGATGTAGCAATCACCACTTTTTTTCACCTTGACTATCCTGCCTGCCGGGGGAATAGTTTCAATTATCTTTTCAGCCAGCTTTCCGGCGGCTTCAAATATCCGGTTATTGCCCTTAGTCTTAATCTCAAATTGAGGGGTATCGTCCAGGGTGTCAAGTCTGACTAATTGCGCCTTCAGAGAAAAGATTTCATCCTCTTCTTTAAAGCTGCCCTGGAGTAAATGAGTGGCTGAGAAATAACTCCGCAAATGAGGTAAAGCCGGACTGCCAAGCTCAATCTCGTTAGTATCAGTCTGATTCAGAGCAACCACCTTCAGATGAGGATATTCTTCCAATACAGAGATAAGCAGCTTACGGAAGACCCGATCTATTTCCGGATGAAGAAATTCCTCCGGACGAAATCTCAAGACCACCAGCCTCATTTCCGGAGGGGGAAGTTTAGTCAGGGCAATTTCCTCCCTGGTCGATGAAAGCCCCTCTTTGGTGCGATAAACCCTCTCTAACAGGTCTGAGGCTTCCGTATTCTGCGGCTTAAGCTCCATCGCTTTCTTTAGCTCTTCAATAGCTGAATCAAGCATCCCTTGATGATCGTAAACCTTAGCCAGTTCTAATCTGGCCTTTCCGCTTTGAGGATTAAGTTTAACTGCCTTCCTCCGATGGAAGACAGTCCAGGGAATCTTGTTTTCATTAAAGTAATGTTCGGCGAGTTCAAGATGGTAATCACTGTATTTATTCCTGATAGGGGTAAGGACATCATCTTCCATCAAAATGACATCTTCCAGCTCAGCCAGAGCTATTTCATCATAAGGCTTTAATTCCAGGGCATTAAGGAATTCCTCCCTGGCCTCTAAGTTTCTCTCTGCCCCCTTATAACTCAAACCTGATGCATAATGGGTTAAAGAGTTGTATGGGACTAATTTTGCCAGGGCCTCATACAAAATGATGGCCCGGTCATATTTGCCCCTTTTTAGAAAGAAAGTAGCAGATGCCTTCAGGATCTGAGGATTATCAGGAGCCAATCTAAGAGCGTCCTCAAATTCTGCTTCAGCCCGCTTTGGCCGGCCCTGTTGATCGTAGAGGGAAGCCAGATTTAGATAGACCCACTCATTCCGTTCGTCATGGACTTTGGCTTCCTTGTAGTAAGCCGCTGCCCGGTCAATGTCCTTAACTGAAGGCTCTTCCCAATAAATAGACCCTAAATTGATATACGCCCAGACATACTCCGGATCAATCTTTATAGCGGTTTTATACTCTTTAATCGCCTGATTAACATCTCTTAGCTTGCGGGCAAGTCCGGCCAGGTAAAAGTGGCCGTCGGCAGATGATGGTTCTAATTCAAGAACGAGTTTATATTCGGTTCCGGCCTTTTCCAGATCACCCTGAACCTCATAGGTAAAACCAAGATTGATATGGGCGGCCAGATATTTAGGATCAATCGTGATGGCACGTGCAAAAGCCAGGAGCGCCTCTTTATACATTTCAGAGGAGGAATATGCCTGGCCAAGTCCATTGTAAGCCTCTTTATAATAAGGGTTTAATCGGATGGCTTGCTGGTAGGCCTCTATGGCCTGGGGGTATTTACCTTCCTGTCGATATTGTTCCCCGGTCTGATAGTGCCCTTTGGCGCCAATGGCTTCCGCAGTGGCTGGTAAGAAGAGGATAAGGATAAACGTGAACACCAGGCAAGAAATTGCGGATTGCGGATTATTCCGATTGCGGATTGCGGATTGCGGATTGCGGATTGCGGACGGTGAGTTTCGAGTTTTGAGTTCGGGGCACCCGCTGCCAGGCCGGCTCGGCCTTGCGGGTCGTCGAATTTTGAGTTTCGAGTTACTTGGTCTTGATACCGGTTGGTAACCCACAACTTGCTGCAAATACAATTTCCCCCCCTCCCTTTTCCTGTACAAGCATTAGCCCCAAAGAAGCCTACGAGTTATCGAGCCTTCTCGCTTCTCCAAACTCGAAACGTAACTACTCAGGCCATTTATTAACCACGAATGAACACGAATCACCCCGAATGAACACGAATGATTTTAGGATTAAGGATTAAGTGGTAAGGATAAAGTTTAAAGGATAACCTATTTTCTTAATCCTTACTATAGACTTCATGAAAAAGATTTTGGGGTTGGTTATCCTTTGGAGTTTAGGC
>JASEGY010000521.1 GCA_030019105.1 bacterium
CGCAATCGTAACATTCTCGCGGACAACGCAAATGTTGCGGGGTAATATTATAAAGTCATAGATTTTAGAATCGTTGCCGATTATACAATTCATGTCGAATTTGATGACGGTACAGAACAAGCAATTGATTTCAAGCCGGTTTTATACGGTGAGATGTGGGGTCCACTACAAAACTTGACATTGTTCAACCAAGTGGAACTGGACCCGGCAGCTCATACCTTAACTTGGCCAAACAGCGCGGATTTTGACCCGGAAACGTTACACAATTGGCCTGAGTACGTGGATGAGTTAGCGACACGAGCACGGCAATGGGAACAAATTTCTCAAACAATGAGGAGGGAACTGGCAGCGTAGCCGGGTAGCCAACGACCCAGCGTCGGCTTAGAGCTCAAGAACGTGAGATATACCCTTCCTCAAGGAAATAGAAAGGTTGTGCTTTCTCATTCTATAGATGAATTATGCCTCCTGGCTGAATCTAATTATGAGAAGCTAAATAAGATTAGCCTGGGCGATGAATTTCCTTTAGCCTCCCGCTTTAAATTGCGGGAGAAGGCCTTTCAAACAAGCAAGGAATATTTTCGGAGATTCGGGCTAACCTTAACAGGCAATGAGAGTAAGATAGTAGTTGGCACGGGCCATCAACCAATATTTTACCATCCGGGTATATTATTTAAAGATATGGTGGTCAATGCCTTAATAGAAAGGGGTGGTTTTTCAGGACTAAACCTGGTGGTGGACAGTGATACCCGGCATGGACAGCTTATTCCGATACCCTGCCTTCGAGACGGTATCTTAAGCCTGGAAAGGGTGGAGCTATTCTGTGGTGAGAAGAATGTGGCTGCTGAAGAACTGCCGTCACCCGGCTTCGAAGAATTTGATGCTGCCTGGGATTATATCAGTCAGAAGATCGAAAGACTGCTTCCTGAAGGCAACGGGAGGACTTTTGCAAAGTATTCGGAGATTACCAGGGACTTAATCCCTCTCTGCAATAATTTACCTGAGCTTATTGTCCTTTCCAGAAGGCTGTTTGAAGAGGAGATGGGATTTAAGCACGCCGAGGTATTTCTCTCCTCGCTTTGCGGCTGCGAGGAATTTCTCTGCTTCGTTAGCTTAATCTTAGTCAGGGCTAAAGAGTTTACCCTTAAGTATAATAGCGTCCTCGACCAATACAGGGCGAAGAAGGGGATCAGGCATCCTTTAACCCCCTTTCCAAATTTAAAGATCGAGGCTGGCCGGCTTGAACTGCCCTTTTGGGTCTGGAAGTCTGAAAACCAAAGATCGACTCTATATCTGAAATTTAGAGGCCGGGGGGTGGAGATTTGTCAGGATGAAGAGAATATCTTAGACATAGAAGTTACTGATTTAGATATCCGGAATATCCTGTCTTTAGCCGATCAGCTTGGCCAGCTTGCGGCCGCCGGATATAAACTAAGACCCAAGGCCTTGATGCTGACCCTTTTTGCCAGGTTATTTCTCTGTGACCTCTGGATTCACGGGGTAGGCGGGGCAGAATACGAAGAGCTAAATAACCAACTGGCCGCGGATATTTTTTCCGTCTCGCTGCCTCCTTATGCCGTTGCTTCCGCTACTTTGCTTATGGGAATAAACCGGGATGCAGTTGTTGACAATAAGACCCTGGAAGATCAGATTGAGGCGCTTCGAAATCAATTGCGGCTGATGCAATTCAACCCGGAAAGGTTTGTTGACCCGGCTGATGAAGAAGCTCAAGGCCTGATTACAGAAAGAACCAGCCTCCTTGAAGAGATGAAAAGGTCTAAGGGGCCAAAAGGGCGGTTGCATCAAAAGGTGTCTGCGATTAATGATAGATTAAGGGACAGGATTGCTCCTTTTCGTCAGGGCGTTGAGTCTCAACTTCGGAAAAAGGAAATCGCCTTAGTTCAGGAATCAATTGCGGCTGACAGAGAATTCCCTTTCTTCCTATATTCTCTGAATGATTTGACGGTACTTTATAGTTCGCTGATTAGGAAGGAATAAGAGTTAGTGATTACTATTGATAATTCGGCCTTGATCATCATTTCGGCAATTTGTAGGGTGGGCTTTGCCCACCGATTTCTGCAAACGCCTTTGTGGTAGGCAAAGCCCACCCTACTTCTACTCCTCCCGAGTTCGTGAATTGCCGAAACGATGATCATTGCTGATAATTCATTGAAGGAGGTGGCTAAATGTATACGATTTACAAGCTAAATGCGGATGAATTAGACAGTTGTTTTCTACAAGCTTTGAAAGCGATATTCAAGAATAAAGAAATTGAAATCGCTGTGTGTGAAGAGCTACTCAAAATGAGGAAGATGAAACCGCATATTTGATGAAATCACCAGCCAATCGAGACCGGTTGAGGCAAGCAATAGAGAATGTCGCACATAACCGCAATCTTGTGACAGTAAATTTAGACGAATTACAATGAAAAAGATTACTTTTGAGAGAAGTGCCTTTCAAGACTTTCTCGAATGGGAGACCATAGACAAGAAACTGTATCAGCGGATTGTCGATTTGATTATACTATTACCCCGCAACATTTGCGTTGTCCGCGAGAATGTTACGATTGC
>JASEGY010000522.1 GCA_030019105.1 bacterium
CCTGTTCATCCTGTTTATCCTGTCAAAAAAATCCTAATGTAACATTGTCAAACTAATTACTGGTAGGAGGTATGAATATGAATGAAGTTACTTTGTCCCGGGAACTATCGTTTGTTGTTGCTCAACGAGGGATTGACGAAACAATGGTACTCGCCCAAGCTGTTCAGGAAGGAATGCGGACATTATATCGTGATGCAGTAATTGAGACATATCTGTTTGGAGGCATCTCACGGGAAGACGCGCTGAAGGAACTTGGTCCGGAGATGTTAAATGAGGTGGAATACCAGCGTGATGCATTAAAGAAAGATATCGCCTGGGGTTTGAGCGATGAATGAAGCCATAAGCGATACAGGCCCAATCTTACACCTTTCCGAGATCGATAAGTTATTCGGACTGAATGTATTTGATCGACTTTATATACCTGGAAATGGCGGATTGTAAATCCGCAATCCAAAATCCAAAATCCGAAATCCAAAGAGGGAGGTAACAAAAGATGCCAAAAGTAATTGGAATCGATTTAGGAACAACTAATTCTTGTATGGCCGTTATGGAGGGAGGTGAACCAACCGTTATTTCCAATGCCGAGGGAAACCGGACGACACCATCCGTGGTGGCTTACACCAAAACCGGGGAGCGGCTGGTTGGCCAGGTGGCCAAAAGACAGGCGATCACTAACCCGACTAACACTATTTACTCTATTAAACGGTTTATGGGCAGGAAGCTTTCCGAGGTGCGCCAGGAAGACAAGGAAACTCCATTTACCATCAAGGAGGCCTCTAACGGGGATGTCCGGGTGGTGAGTCAGGACAGGGATTATTCTCCACCTGAGGTTTCGGCCATGGTGCTGCGCAAAATGAAAGAAGATGCCGAAGCCTACCTGGGAGAGAAGATAACCCAGGCGGTTATTACTGTTCCGGCCTACTTTAATGATTCGCAAAGGCAGGCGACTAAAGATGCCGGGAAGATCGCCGGCCTTGAGGTCTTGAGGATCATTAATGAACCAACCGCCGCCTCACTGGCCTATGGTTTAGATAAAAAGGCGGAAGAGAAAATAGCTGTCTATGACCTGGGTGGAGGCACCTTTGACATCTCTATCCTGGAGATTGGCGAGGGGGTCTTTGAGGTCAAATCGACCAATGGGGACACCCACCTGGGTGGGGATGATTTTGATCAGAAAATCATTGATTATTTAGCCGATACCTTTAAGGCTGAACAGGGGATTGATCTTAGAAATGACAATATGGCCTTACAGAGACTTAAAGAGGCGGCTGAAAAGGCCAAATGTGAGCTTTCCACGGTAGTCAGCACGGAAATCAACTTACCCTTTATTACGGCTGATGCTTCCGGGCCCAAACATCTGAACATCACCCTGACCAGGGCCAAATTGGAACAATTAGTGGCTGATCTAATCGAGCGCACCAAGGGGCCCTGTCAGCAGGCCATGTCAGATGCCAGGCTTACCGCTAAGGATATAGATGAAGTCGTCATGGTCGGTGGTCAAACCAGAATGCCCAGGGTGCAGGAATTAGTAAAAGAACTGTTCAAGAAAGAACCTCACAAAGGGGTTAATCCGGACGAGGTAGTGGCTATTGGGGCGGCTATCCAGGCCGGGGTGCTGAAGGGTGAAGTAAAGGATGTCCTCTTGCTCGATGTTACCCCGCTTTCACTCGGGATTGAAACCCTGGGAAGTGTCTTTACCAAATTGATCGAGCGAAATACCACCATTCCCACCAGAAAGAGCCAGATATTCTCTACGGCCGCAGACAACCAGCCGGCTGTTTCTATCCATGTGCTTCAGGGCGAGAGGGCCATAGTAACCGATGCCGGCATGAAAACCCTGGGTCGTTTTGAGCTGGTTGGCATTCCGCTGGCCCCAAGGGGTATGCCTCAGATTGAGGTTACCTTTGACATCGACGCCAATGGGATTGTTAATGTCAGCGCCAAAGACCTGGGAACGGGTAAAGAGCAGACCATCCGGATTGAATCTTCCTCCGGGTTATCCAAAGAAGAAGTGAAAAAGATGATCAATGAGGCTGAATCCCACGCTGAGGAAGATCGGAAAAAGAGAGAATTGGTTGAACTCAAGAACCAGGCTGATGCCTTGATCTACTCTACTGAGAAAAGTCTGAAGGAGCATGGTGACAAGATTGGGACTGATGATAAAAAACGAATTGAAGAGGCAGTTGAAGGCTTGAAAAAAGCGGCAGAGGGTTCTGATGCCGAAGCGATCAAAAAAGCCCAGGAAAACCTGACTCAAGCCGCTCATAAGATAGCCGAAATACTGTATGCTGAAGCCGCCAAACAGCAGCAGGCTCACCAGGAGGCAGCCGGCTCAGGCGCAGGTCCGGGCGGGCCAACCCAGGAGCCGCCAGGAGAAGAACCAAAGAAGCCTCAGGAAGATGTAGTTGATGCAGAGTTTAAAGAAGAGTAGCCTTCATGAAGTTGAAGCATCGCGAGACATTGCAAATTATTTTCGAATATCCTGTCCGGGTATCCTCTTCAAATTTAATGGGTATCTGTTGTAAGTTGTAAGTTGTAAGTTGT
>JASEGY010000523.1 GCA_030019105.1 bacterium
CCGCAATCTGCAATCCAAAATTGGTTTGGTTGCGGCCAGAGGCCGCGCTAAGGTTTCCTATAACCCTTCTTACGAACCGATTATTCGAAATGCGAGGAATTTTCTAATAAAGCTTCAGGTGGATTTCAAGGAGAAGGGAAAGATAGACAGCCCTTACGATGGAGGTATTGGCTATGGCGGCAGGTACAACCATTCCGACATGTCGAATACTATGTATGCCCTTGAGGCCCTCTATTATACCCAGTTCCTGCATAAGGACAGGGGAGTAAGGGAGTTCGAATTCAAGGAACTCAATTGGCCCGCCGTGATTAAGTTTATTGAACGATGCCAAAATCTGCCCAGCTACAACGATCAAGAATGGGCAAGTGATGACCCCCATAACAAGGGAGGGTTTGTTTATTTTCCAGGAGATAGTAAGGCTGGTGAAATGGAGCTTCCTTCCGGAAAGACCGCCCTTCGCTCTTATGGCAGCATAAGCTATGCCGGACTCCTCAGTTATATCTATGCAGATATGGATCGGGATGATCCCAGGGTTAAGGCAGTCTTTAACTGGCTCCGGCAAAACTATACCCTTAAGGAAAACCCAGGGATGGGTTTAGATGGCCTCTATCTACTATTATTATCACACAATGGCCAAGGCCCTTTCGATTTATGGGGCAAATAACCTTGTTCTGGAGGGAGGGAAAGAAGTTGACTGGAGGAAAGACCTGGCCCACAAGCTTCTCGACCTTCAGAATGGAGAGGGCTTCTGGGTAAATGAAAGCGGACGTTGGTGGGAGAAGGACCCTATACTGGTCACTTCATACGCTTTAATTACTTTGGAGATAATTTATCGGGGACTATAAAGTAGGGATGAGTCGTCAAAAGAGATATTAGGGTGGGGCGATTGCTTTGCAATTTCCTCTTAACATCCCCCAATAGCCCCAAGAACAGCCCCAAAACGGTCAGGAATAGGAGCAGACGATGCCATACTGATTTCCTGTTATGGTGTTGTTGGTGATCTTTGGGTCGGAGTGGTTGTCGCAGTAGATGCCGTGCCTGGCATTTCCTGTTATCACGTTGTTGGTGATGGTTGGGTCTGCATTACTACCACAGTATATCCCATCGCTATCTGTTGATCCGGTTATCTTAAATCCGGAGATAGAGGCATTATCCGTACTATCACCACTAAAGGTTACCACCGTTCCATCATCTGCTATAATTTTAAGAAGGAGGTGGTACTAATGGATTTTAATGAAATCGAAAAAGAACTTGATAGCTACAGAAACCAGATGAAGACCAATGGCTTACTTGGATCCGCCCACAAGGCTAAGGAGAAAAGCAGGCAACTGTTTGAAGATCAGGGGATAAAGCCTTTACTGACTCTTCAATTTAATTCAGATACAGAAGGAGTATTTGTCTATTGCTCAGAATTGGATATCTATACTTCTGGCTCAAATAAGGATGAAGCAGAAAGGAAATTCATCCTGTTACTTTTTGAGTATTACGATACTCTGTTCAATAACCAGGAAGATTTAGATGAGATTATGCAAGCCCATCTTGAATTTTATGAACACCAACTTTTCCCGGAGATTTTTCATCTGCTTAATGAGTATCCTCGTTATGCTAAAGAGCTTAAAAAGAGATTCCAATCTCCAGAAAGACAGGTAGAAAGTTGGCAGAAAGTTACCTCTTCAAACCTGGTGAAGTTGAGTCTGGCCTAAAGAGACTTGGTTTTAAGATTCTTTCCGGCCGAGGAAAAGGCGATCACATCTTTTTAATTAAGCCCGTTGTCTGTCAAAATAATGAATCACATACTGCCAAAGCGATAATCGATACAGGAACCCCGGAATTACATCCAAAAGCAGTAAAGACAACTTGTGAAAGAACCGGCCTTACTGAAGAAAAATTGAAGCTGGCTATCAAAGGGAAATATTCAAAGAAACAATATGAACAAGACCTCCGTAAGATTCCAAAAATCAACCTCCTTTCTCCTCAACAAAAAGCTGGATACCTCAAGAATATCAGAAAGGGGAATCTATAAAAATGGACGAAAAAACAAGCTTTGATAGACACTTAACCGAGAAACTTGAAGACCCTCAGTTTGCCCAAATGTTTCAAGAAAAATATAAGAAACTCTCCGTAGCTCTTGGAATTGCTAATCTTAGGCAAAAACAGCAATTGACCCGGACTCAGTTAGCCCAAAAAATTGGAACGACTCAATCTGTAATAACCGGGATGGAGAATTCGGAATATGATCGCTATTCGTTAGCTACCCTCAGAAAAATAGCTCAAGCTTTAAATGCGGAATTACAGATAAACTTTATCCCTCGAGAGGGATAAAGTTCCCCTCCTATCTTCCCTTCTGCCATCCACCCAAGTGGAGTTGAGTCCGACCTAAAGAGCAGCCCCAAGATGACCAGGGCCTTCAGATTGCGGATTGCAGATTGCAGATTGCGGATTGCCCCCGAGAATATCCGGCTCTGTTCTATACTTTTAACATCCTGTTGACTTTGAAACTCCATTTTCGTGCTTCCTGTCTGCTTTATTTACCAGGACATCCA
>JASEGY010000524.1 GCA_030019105.1 bacterium
CCTGAACTCCAAAGGATAGCCAACCCCAAAATCTTTTTCTTAACCACTATAATTATCAAAGGGTAGGGAGTAGAGAGACGAACGGGATGGGTCTAATTGCCGCATGTCTACCGAGCCTCCCTGCTCCCTAAGCTCAGAAACTAATAAAAAAAGACCTGTCACCCAGGCAAGGAATGCCCTGACAACAGGTCTTTTGCGCCGTCTCATTAACTTGCAGCACTTTTCAAGAAGGAGGAATTCATTTCTCCTTCCTCATGGAGCTGTGCTAAAGTTTCCTTTGGTTACTTTCTTTTCCAAAAGAAAGTAACTATCCTCGGGCAACCATCCTTGGTGAGTTAGTACGATATTACTGTGTTTAAAGCTGTTTTTTTACTTAGTTGAGTTAGTGTTTTGTAAAAGGAACTGGATTTCAGGCTCTTTTTGGCTCTACTTGATTTTGAAACAAGTTAGTTTCTCATGCTTATTGGTGGGTGCTGCCCCACCCTACGACTAATTCTCTGCTTATTTTCTCATGCTTATTGGTGGGCGCTGCCCCACCCTACGACTAATTCTCTGCTATAGCTCTTAAGATAAATATTTTGGGGTAAGCGAATTCAAGATAGACTATGTAGCTTTCGGAGTTAATCCTTTAGGATTTCATTACTTATGAAAGGCTAAAGCCTGAACTCCAAAGGATATCCAACCCCAAAATCTTTTTCTTAACCACTATAAATTGGTAATTGGCAAGTAATCACCATAAAAAAAACCTATTATCACAAGGAGATACCCCTCTGACAATAGGTTTCTTTCTTACCTAATATCTGATATCTGGACTATCTTCCTTGATGATTTACTTTGATTAGACTGTATTTAAGCTATATAAGTTCTGCGACTTCTACTGCAACTTTATCCAGACTTCTAAATTAGTACCAGAGTAACACATCTCTTCCCAAATGTCAAGAAAAATTTTTCAAAAAAGAAAAATTTTTCGGTAGTGTCTCAGATTGGCTTACCTCCCAGCTCTCAGAAACCCGGCTCTCAGAAACCAGGTTTCTTCAAGAAACCTGGTTTCTAGGGACGGTTCATTTTCATCGTTTTTCCTGTGATTTCTTCCGGGCAACTTGTAGTCGCAGAGCTTGATCTGCTAATCCTACTCAAGCAAAGCAAGCTTTGCTACTACAAACAGTTATCCACATACCCGCAAGCTTCACACTAAAGTGAACCATCCCGGTTTCTATATTTCCCGGCGCCGGTGATTATTTTACCAGCCCTTTTCTATTTAACTCGTTTCTGGCATGCTCAAAAATATCAATGGCTGTCTGACGTTTTACCCATTCGGTCAAATGGGCCACCCCTTCTTCAAAAGGCACGTTAGGTTTAAAGCCCAGCTTTTGGATTTTCGTAATATCAGCATAACAGTGGCGAATATCCCCCTCCCGGAATTGGGAGGTTATTTCCGGCTTTAGATCAGTGCGCTTGAGGTCTTTTAGCAGGATATCGGCCATATCTAAAATAGTCAATCTCCGGCCGGTGCCAACATTAAGCACTTCAAAATCAGCTTCTTCAGACTCCATAGCCAGAAGGTTGGCGGCGACTATGTCACTCACATGGATAAAATCCCTGCTCTGAAGGCCATCCTCGAAAATAACGGGTGAGTGGCCGTTGAGTATCCTGGAGGAGAAGATGGCTGCCACCCCGGTATAAGGGTTAGACAGGGCCTGACGGGGGCCGTAAACATTAAAGTAACGAAGAGCAACCGTAGGGATATTATAAGTCCGGCCTACTACTAAGCTTAATTCCTCCTGATCCTTTTTGGAAATGGCATAAACCGAGGTAGGATAGAGGGGCTTAGCTTCAGAAGTTGGAATCGCTTCTACTATACCCTGGCACTCAGAACATTGCATCTCCCAGGCTTTTTCTTTCAACTGAGTTTGGGGTCTTAATTTTGGATAGATAACTCCACAGTGATTACATTGATATTCTCCTTCACCATAATTTGACATAGAGGAAGCAACTAAAACCTTTTTTACCGAGTGGGATTCATTAACCAGAATATCCCAGAGGATAGCTGTTCCAAGGGTATTGGCTTCTATGTAGTGCTGGATTTCATACATTGACTGGCCAACTCCAACGGCAGCCGCTTCATGGAAAATAATTTCACAGCCTTCGATAGCCCGCAGCACTGCCTGGCGATCTTTCATATCTCCCCTGATGAATTCGGCTTCAGGATTCAGATATTCCGGAACGCCTTGCTGGGGGCCGTGAACTTGAGGGTCAAGGTTATCAAATATCCTGACCTGATGCCCCTTCTCTATGAGGGCGTCAACTAAGTGAGAACCAATAAAACCTGCCCCGCCGGTAACAAGAATTTTATAACTCATCTTAAAACCTCCCCTTCTCATTTCGGATTTCGGATTTCGGATTGCGGATTGTTCCAATTGCGGATTTTTGATTGCGGATTGCGGATTCTTGGGACAGTTCAAAATCATCCATTTTCTTGTGAAACCTTGCGTTTTTTTCTGGAGTTTAGGCTTTAGCCTTTCATAATGAAATCCTAAAGG
>JASEGY010000525.1 GCA_030019105.1 bacterium
AAATGCTTGTCCCCAGTTTCGACAGTCTGTGCAATGCAAATAGGCCACCAAGGAATTTCTCCATGAGACCCTATTTTATAAGGTCTCCTGGTCTGGAGGTCTCAGGGGTACTTGAGACCCCCTCTGAGGTAAAGGTCTATGTCAATGATATCCTGACAAGGAGTGAAAAGCTTGGGCCAGGGGAGTTTGAGTTTCTGAACCTTTCGGCCACAGGGGAAGGTGAGACAACCATCCTCATAAGGGATGCCTATGGCCGAGAGGAGCGGATCATGACCCCCTTCTACATATCCTCAAGACTCCTTGTGCCAGGGCTTGATGAGTATAGCTACAACTTAGGGTTCAAGAGAGAAGATATAAGTGTAGAGAGCTTTGAATACGGGGAGCTTGCCTTTGTGGGCTTTCACCGAAGGGGTCTTACAAAGGGCATTACCGGAGGCATCAGGGTAGAGGCCGATAAGGACACGATCAATCTCGGCCCTACAGCCACATTCGTTCTTGGGACCATAGGGGAGATGGATACAGCCCTTGGGGCAAGCAGTGTGAATGGCCAATACGGCTATGGTGGGTCTTTAGGACTCTCATTGGCTAGCCTGGGAGGCATAAACCCAAGGCTCTCTTTGAGGGGATTCTCGAGGGAGTATGGGGATATCTCCACCAGTCAATCCATGAGTAGGTCACGCTCTGAGGTGGTTTTGGGTCTTGGTTTCCGCCAAAGGATACTTGGTTCCATATCTTCTAACTATTCCATCCAGAATAGATACGAGGGGACCGGCCAGAAGAGATTGTCTCTGTTTTACTCAAGAAAAGTTTTATGGGATGGCTCCCTCTCTATTTCTGCCAATAGAAGATGGGAGAATGATGAGGTGGAGGATGAGGTCTTTGTTGGACTCAACTTCTTTATGGGAGGAGGGAGAACCCTGAATCTTAACAGCAAGCTTGAGGAGGATAGAACCACTATTGCCGCCAGCATTGCGAAGAATCCACCTCGTGGTATAGGGGGAGGGTATCGGTTCCAGATAGAGGGGGATCGGGAGACAGTCATAGATGAGAAGACACATCTGCGCGGCCAGGCACAACTTGAGTGGCATGGTCCCTATGGTATCTATTCGGCTGACTATAGAGGGGATCCAAATCTTAACAGTTATGACCTGAAGCTGGCTGGTGGTCTGGCCTTTATAGACGGACATCTTTATCCCAGCCGACCCATTAATGATGGTTTTGCCCTGGTAAAGGTAGATAATCTTAAGGGCATAAAGGTCAAAGAGAGTAACCAGGAGGTGGGGCGGACCAATAGAAGGGGAGAGCTGCTTGTACCAGGGCTTGTATCCTATTATGATAACCAGCTCTCCTTGATACCTGAGGATATGCCCCTCAACTACAATATCCTTGAGACGACAAGGTATGTATCTTTACCTTACCGGGGTGGGGGCGTGGTAGAATTTGGGGTAGTGAAGCTCCAGGCATTTGAAGGAAGGCTATTCTTTATAGAAGATGGGAAGAAGATACCTGCCACATATACAGAACTAACGATAAAGATTGAGGAAAAGACCATAGAGACTGTGGTCGGCAAGGATGGGGAGTTCTATCTTGAGAACCTTCCCCCGGGAAGGTATCTTGCCCGATTATTCAAGGAGGGAAAGGAAGGCAGTTTCGAGATGATTATCCCCGAAAGTAATGACTTCATAGTAGATATGGGGGAGATAATCTGTGAGTTGCCTGCCTTTGAGGAAGGGCTTGCTGCTACCTTAAGATTTACAGATATCCTGCCTACTTCTGGGCTTGAATTTCCCAGGCAAGAGCCAGGCTATGCGGGTAAAAGAGATCTTAAGATGGCTGTTGAGGTCTTTAGCGATACAGACTGTGTCAAATTGTATGTCCATCTTAAGAATGCAGGTAAGGTAAGCCCTTTTATCAGTCTGCATAATTTTACTCTGTTGACCAAAAGTGGCCAGAGTTTTCCCCAAAGTGTCTTTCGTACCTACGCCACCCTAAATCCTTTCCCCACCGGGCTCCTTCGTCCCAGCTCCAAAAGAGAAGGATTCATCATTTTTAATACCAACGACCCTCCCCAAACCCTCATTTACAAAGATCGTTTCGGAAATGAAGTCTTAACGAACCTCCCCTGACTGAAATCAGGAGCTTTTAAAGCACAGTAGGGATTTCCTCTCCCCCCGGCCACCCACCGCCATAGAAGACGGTTTAGCAAACTCGTTGAACAATAGTTTGGCATTGGTCATCGTTTCAGCCAATAGTGCTTGACCAAGTAGTTGCAGAGCTTGGTCTGCCGTCCTGTCGAGCAAGCTCGACCACTACAAAATTGATCCAATGGCCCAAACGATGATCAAGGCCTAAAAAGTCATCAGTTAACATTCTTTAACCAATCGGCTAATGCACACGGCGCGACGCGCTTCACAAAAGACCATTGACTGCCCACTCGTATTCTCAGGAAAAGTCTTCAGTTTCTCAAGGAGCTTGACGATCTTAATAGCTGGACAGTAGTAAGTTCTCAGCTTTTCCCAGGATGGACACTCTGTAAGTT
>JASEGY010000526.1 GCA_030019105.1 bacterium
GAACAACCTGTCTTGAGTTCGCTTACCCCAAAAACATTATCTTAAAAGCTATAGTAGCGGATGAGCACCCCTCAAAACACCTCTGGAGGAATTACTTGAATGAGAGTGCTATTTGTGACGGACTTGCATGGAAGCCAGTGGAAATATAAGCGACTGTTCGAAGTAGCAAAAGACTTTCGGGCAGAGGTAGTTATCAATGGGGGTGATATGCTGCCCAGTGACTTATTCCGCCAGGATGAATTTATTACTGACTACCTTGACTATCACTTTGCCCAATTCAACTCTGCCGGGATTTATTATCTCTGCTACCCAGGAAATGATGACCTTAGAATCTTCGATCAACTCTTTGAGGAAACATGCGATAAGTATGCTTTTGTCGTCTATCTGGCCCAACGCAAATTTGAGGTTGGAGGTTACGAATTCGTGGGCTTGAATTGGATAGTAGATTATCCATTCCTGCTCAAGGACAGATGTAGAATGGATACAAAGGACTATATATTCCAAAGGCAGTTCGGAAAAGCACTGTTATCCATACCAAATGGATGGCAAGAAATAGGTGACTGGGTTGCCTATGCCAAAATGCTTCCCACGATAGAGGATGAACTTAATCGGTTGGTCCGGCCTGAGGATATGTCCAGGAGCGTATATGTAATCCACATGCCCCCCTACGGAATAGGATTGGATAAATGTGCCCACGGTGCAGAGGTGGGATCAAAGGCGATTTACAACTTTTTGCAGAAGTGCCAGCCAAAGTTCTCGCTTCATGGTCATATCCATGAGTCTCCTGAAATTAGTGGACGATGGTATGCAAAACTTGGCCGGACGACATGCATTCAACCTGGGCAGCTTAATGGACTTACCTATGTTACGATTGATTTATCCAGTGGGAAGTTTGATAGAATCAAGGAATAAGTCTGACGACAGCAGTCTCTTTAACTTTTCACTTGACTTACTTCCGGAATTCTGGTATCATAGTTGCTGCTTATCCTAACAATCAGCGAGATACTTGCTGGATTTTACCAACAAGAGGTCAGGCTATGATTATTCCCAGGCAATTAAACTTATTGGCGGATATTAAGAAGAAGTCCTTTTTCCTGTTCGGCCCTCGTCAGACCGGCAAGACCCATTTGATTCGCACTACCCTCAGTGGCTATAAGTACTACAACTTACTGGCCACAGATGTATATTTGAGGCTAAGCCAATCTCCGAAACGCCTCCGGGAAGAAATAACTAAAAATGACAAAATAGTCATTATCGACGAAATTCAGAAATTACCCATCCTGCTGGATGAGGTCCATCTTTTGATTGAAGAACGGGGTATTAATTTCCTGCTGACAGGTTCCAGCGCCCGGAAACTGCGCCGCAAAGGTGTTAACCTGCTGGGCGGACGGGCAAGGACAAGACACCTGCATCCTTTTATATTTCGGGAACTGGGAGATCATTTCGATTTGACTAAGGCCCTGGATATTGGCACGATCCCATCGATCTATCTTTCTGATTCGCCCCATGAAGATATCGAAGCATATATCGGCACCTATCTAACCCAGGAGGTTGCCGCTGAAGCCTTAGTGCGTAATATTCCGGCTTTCAGCAGGTTTCTATTAGTAGCCGGCACTTGCAATGGTCAAATCATAAACTTCAGCAATATTGCCAGTGACGCCCAGGTCCCTGCTTCTACGATTCAGGAATATTTTGGTATTCTGCGGGATACGTTGATTGGTGATGAACTGCCGGCCTGGAAGCACTCGATCAAGCGAAAACCTCTTTCGACTTCGAAGTTCTTCTTTTTTGACATTGGCCTCGTACGTTTCCTGCAAAATCGTCAAGGTTTGAAGCCAGGGTCGCCTGAGTACGGCGAAGCCTTTGAAGCGTATCTTTATCACGAACTTCGTGCCTATTGCGACTACACCCGGCAAGACACAATCAGCTATTGGCGCTCGAAATCCGGCTTTGAAGTTGATTTTATCCTGTCTGACAGAACAGCTATTGAGGTCAAAGCCAAAACCAACATCGCAGATAAGGACCTGCGGGGGTTGAAAGCCCTCCAGGAGGAAGCCTTGTTAGATTCATATATAGTGGTGTGTCTCGAAGATAACCCGCGCGTCAAGGACGGAATCAGCATTCTACCCTGGCAGGTCTTCCTGGATTATCTATGGCAGGACGAATATAGTTAAGCGTCAGTACGGATCACCGCTTTTCTTTGCGTTCTTAAGCGTGCTTTGCGGTGAACGGTTACAAATATTTGAACAAAGGGGTGATAATACAATGCAGGAAGAATTGAAGGTAAAACTATTCCAGGAAGGAAGGGAATCGTTTCCTGCCTGGTGGATAATTTTGGAAAACATTGGTTTCTTATTAAACTGGGGAATCGGATTTGTCCTGCTTTTTCCTTTCAAATACAACGGGATACCAATAGTCTCATGGGTTTATTTGATTATTTTAGCCATCGTGCAAATCTTATTGAAGAAGCTTAGCGCGGCCTCTGGCCGCAACCAAACCAATTTTGGATTGCAGATTGCGGA
>JASEGY010000527.1 GCA_030019105.1 bacterium
CCTGAACTCCAAAGGATAGCCAACCCCAAAATCTTTTTCTTAACCACTATAGAATCTCAATCGGCTTAACAATCATTTGATTGCTCATAGTTATTTGCCTCCCTTTTGACCAAACACCTTAACATAAAGGTAATAATGGTCGCTCTGGTGATTTGGGATTTGGCATTAGCTTCTTCTCCATTGGCGAAATGTGCCAATCCATTTCTTCCAGGGGCACTGCTCCAAGAAGTGGTTCTGCCCCACGAGGGATCTCAATTACCCTTACCTGACAAATCCGCCCCTGAACCTCTACTTCTGTCATACCCATAATCCGGTATTCATGTTCCGCCCCATCAGCCGTATAAGCCCTGATCGTACCCAGCTCCTCCAATTTTAACTGTTCAACCAAATTGGCTGGCAACGACAACTCTGCGGCTCCAGAATCAACCAAAGCGTCACAAGAAACATCTTGTCCCTGCAATTCTTCAGGTAAGAAGCGATTTTGCCAGTTTCGAACCTGAATTGGGACCTTAAAAACTCCCATCTCTAACCTCCTTTTCACATCCCCCATATCTTTATTTGCTTCCCCTGGTATGTTTCTTGCCGGCTAAAGATCTTTTCATCCCAGGTCTTGTTCTTGTCTCGGTCAAAAATCACCAGGTGAGCTTCATCTGTCCCACAGCGGTCGGCATACTCCCAGGTTTGCTCAAGTCCTTTTTTAATCGTGTAACTTATGGAGCTATATACCAGCTTCAACTCGATCACCACCTGCTGCACGCCGCCAGGATATGGCCAGACCAGCAACAGGTCGGTTCTGAGACGGCCCAGGCCGTACTCCCGCTCGATCCGTCCGCCGCTATTGACAATCCTTTGAAGGAATGCCTGGAGTAAGAGCTGCGGCCCGGCCTCCTTGTAGTCAAACCGCTCTATCCAGTGCTCCGAGTGTTGGCGGAAGAACTGCTGGAAGGCCGCCAGAAGCTTGTCTACGTCGAGGCGTCCGTCTTCAGGCCGAATATACCAGGACGGCTCTTGGCTGATGGTCAACTGGGTGGTATAGGTGAGTTCCCTGGGAATGACTTCCTGGTAGATCCGATTAGCGATACGCAACTGCCCCTTTGTGCTGATGAGTCCAAGGTCTTCTACGTACTGGACATCATCTTCGGGCAACTGATCCGGCATTTCCCCTCCAGCCAGGATAGGCTCAATAACGCTTCTGACCCGATCTTCTTTGAGTTTATTAACAAGTTGGTCAAGGTGCGTTTCCCGCTTGATGATGAGATTTTCTTTGGCCTCTATCACCATCTCAGACGTAATCGGTTTGGACCGTTCCCGGCCCTTTTTCATCTCGAAACAGGTTTCATAGGCCAGGGCATTGACCAACCATGGTTGGCCACCGGTTAGATCCCAAACCAGATCCATTGTTCCCGGCTCAAAGGGCTGTCCGGTCTCTTCTGTATGCTGATTGTAAAGCGTCTCGACCTCTGCCTGGGTGAAGTTTCCCATGCGCAAAGATTTGGCCTTGATGTTAAAAGCGTTGCCGCCGGTGATGATGGCTTTTTCCCGGTCCGAGTGAATGCGGTAGTCGCGCACATCACGGACTCCACACAAGACAATGCTTTGGGGGAAGAGCGCCGGGCGTTGGGGGTAGCCGGCACGTAATTGACGTAGAACGGAAATGAGGGTATCACCCACCAGAGAGTCTATTTCATCTATGAGGAGCACCAAGGGTTTGGGGCTTGCCTTAGCCCAGAGCCTGAGCACTTCATTAAGGGCGGCGTTTGGGCCACTTTTTTCCAGAACATCTTTCCAAATCCCCGTTAGGAAACGATCGTTCAGGTAGACCTGTTCCATTGACGCCATTTGGCTCAAGATTGCCCTGAGACCCTCTCGAATATCCTCACGCGCCGCTTGCCCCATTTCCACGTTTACGTACAAGCAGCGGTAGGTGTCTTCATGGTTCAAGTAATCCATCAAGGCCAGTAGAGTCGATGTCTTGCCCGTCTGCCGGGGGGCATGGAGGACAAAGTATTTCTTCTGGTCAATGAGAGTTAATATCTCAGCCAGATTGAATCTGGTTAAGGGAGGCAGACAATAATGATCCTCTCCTCTGACTGGCCCGGCCGTGTTAAAGAAACGCATTAGGATCCCCTTTCTGTTCAGTAGTCAGTAGTCAGTAGTCAGTAGTCAGTAGTCAGTAGTCAGGAGTCAGGAGTCAGTAGTCCTGTGCTACAACTGACCCCTGAGCCCTGAGCCCTGAGCCCTGACCCCTGAAAGTATACCTCACCATACCAATTTAGTCAAGGGGAATTAGCTATTTGCCTATCGCGCCTGGCATGGTAAAATAAACGGTATTCCCTTAGTTCCTCCTCTGCCCGCTTGCGCTCGGTGATGTCCAGCGAATATTCTATCATCTGGACGATGTTTCCGGCCTGATCGAAAATAGGGTAGCCGTGAACCTCAACATTTCTGAGATTACCATCTTTATCGGTAACTACTCAGCCACCAGATATTGATTTTTGAAGCCTGCAGAACACCATATATT
>JASEGY010000528.1 GCA_030019105.1 bacterium
GTAGGTTGTAGGCGCAACTTACAACTTACAACTTACAACTTACAACCTATTACCCTAAAAACTTTATCTTAAGAGCTATAGGAGAAAGGGATGAATACTCAGGAAAGATTAAGACAATTCTTAAGTAGCCGGACCTGGGAGCACATTGAAAAGACTATTAAAAGAAAAATTTGTTGGGTAGTGAACAACAAAGGGAAAATAGTTAGTCGTTTGGAGCGTGATACGGAGTTCTGTCAGATAATAAAACATTCTCCCCAGGCTAAACTTGAATGTGAAAAGCTCATTTCTTCTTCTTTTGAGAAGGTCAATAGCAACCGGATGAAACCTGTTGTGGATAAATGTCCTCATGGTTTTCTCTTCTATCTTTGCCCTATTCTCTTAAAAAAAGATCTGATTGGTATCCTCGGAGGTTGTGAAATTAGAGGGAATCACGTAGAGGAGGAGGAGGACACCTTTTCCCAACTGGCCAGAAAGTTTGAGTTAGATGAAAAAAAATTCTTGAGCGCCCTGGAAAAAGTAAAACCTGTTTCAAAGGAAGCATTAGAAACAGAGGTAGAATTATTGACCATGGCAGCTAACTCAAGTCTTTCTTTATTAGATCAACTTTCAGAGGCGGAAGCAAATTTAGCCACCCAGTCAAAACGCAGAAGATTAGAAGCCAAGTCGAGGGAGCTTTCAACGCAGGCTGATAAAATAGAGGAAATAAAACAAGAGTCTAAACTCGTTCGAAAAGAAACAGAAAAATTGCTGCTAAAGTTAGAAAGCGAGGAAGCTAACGCCGATGACCTGGCGGAATTAAAGGTTGATCTGGAAAAATTAAAGGCCGAAGTTGATGCCCTGGGGGAGGAAGCAAAGAGACTGCGGGAGTTAGCTAAGGAATTGGAAGAAGAGGCAACGTTGCTGGGGGCTGAGTCAAAAGAAGCCATTGAACTTAAAGCAAGGATTGAGGAACTTAGAACTCAGGCCGCAGCCGCAGAAGAGAGGGCAAACGAGTTAGCCGGCCAGGTGGCTAAAGCGGAAAACATAATTGCCCGTTCTGAAGAAGTCACTGAGCTAAAAGCCCAACGGGATGAATTAGACACCCTTTATACCCTTACCAAACACCTTGCGGCCATTTCTGTTCCCGAAGAGATCCTGAACTTGACCTTAGACAGGGTACAACCTGTTTTCAACTATCATCTTGGAGCTTATATCATTACGATTGAGGGGAAGATATCAGGAAAGATAAAGACTTTAGCCGGTTCCGGGTGCGTTGAAGATCTCAAGACCCGGATGAAGGAAAACTGGTTACGCCTTCAGACGGCAGATGAGGAAAACATTGAACCATTTACGGTTGAGGTTGACCAGGCTGATCAGGTTAGAGAAGGGAACATTCAATCTGTCCTTAGCGCCCCTTTGATAGACCGGGGGGAAATAACCGGGTTTATTAGTATTAGTTCTCTGGAGAAAGAGGCTTTTTCCCCGGGGCAAAAGAGGCTTTTTTCACTGATCAGCAGTCATGTGTCAATTGCTTTAGCCCGGGCCAATCAGCTTCGCAAATCTAAAGAGGCGGTTGAACATGATGAACTGACCGGTCTCTTGAGTTTTCGATATTTTAACAAACTCCTGGCCAATCAATTTGCCCAGACAAAGCGATATAATCATTCTCTGTCCTTAATCCTGATTGATTTTGACCACCTTGAGGCATTTAATGAACAGTTTGGCTATGAAACTGGAAACCGGTTTTTAAAATCAGTGGCTAAACGGATAAAAGATACCATTCGTGAGGTAGACTCCGTGGCCCGATTTGGAGGAGATCAATTTGTCATTATCCTTCCTGAAACAAATAAAAAGTTGTGTACCAGGATAGCCGATAGGATCAAGGATCAAATTAGTAAGCATCAGATAGTAATAGGTGAAAGAAGTATCCGGATAACAGTCAGCTTAGGAGTAGCCACTTACCCGGATGTAGAAGTGAAAGAGGCCAGAGAATTATTTATGCGGACTAATGAAGCCCTTTACCAGGCCAAGCAGAGTGGAGGAAATCAGGTCTTCATTTATGGCGAAAAGGGTGGATGGTTTAATTTTTTAAAGAAAGCTGTCGGCAAATAAAGTAAGCCTGAACGTAACTACTCAGTCGTACAAAAATTGGTTGTGGCTCTGCTACGCTATGTAATCTGTGTTTCTTAAGAGGGCTGAGTAGTTAAGCCTGAACACTTATTTATCCGTTTTGGTTTTTAGGTGAAATTTTAGTTGCATAATCCAAAGAAATGTGGTATAGTTAATTTGGATTTATCAACTTCAGGTAGAAAAATAGGGTAAGCATTCAGGTGTCAGGTGTCAGCAGCCAGGTAAACCCAGGAGAATCAAGACGGTAGATGCCGCTATGATTCTTTGCATAAGATACTCTAACCCTCTTAAAAGCTGATCCGTGATACCTGGTGGTGTCCTAAATTAGCTTAAATGCTTAGGAGCTTCGAAAGGGGAGTTTAGGCTTTAGCCTTTCATAAATGAAATCCTAAAGGATTAACTCCA
>JASEGY010000529.1 GCA_030019105.1 bacterium
AGCCTAAACTCCAATTACAACCAACCCCAAAATCTTTTTCTTAAATACTATAGTTGCACCCTTCTCCCTCATTCCTCATCCCTCATTCCCTTATAAAGTGGAAAGCGGTTACAAAGCTTTCTAACTTTTTCCCTTATCTGAGCGATATTTCCTTCATCTTCAATTCGGGTTAGAATAGACCCTATGAGATGGGCGATTTCGATCATCTCAGGTTCCTTCATCTTCCGGGTAGTGAGTGCCGGCGTCCCGAGGCGGATACCGCTTGTTACCCTGGGGGGCTGGGAATCGTAGGGGATGGCATTTCGATTGACGGTAATTCCTGCTTTTTCTAAGGCCTCTTCGGCTTCCTTCCCGGTTATACTCTTATTCCTTAAATCAATCAGCATCAGGTGGGTATCTGTCCCTCCGGAAACCAATCGGAAACCAAGTTTGCTTAGCTCAGCAGCTAAGGTTTGAGCATTATTTATGATCTGGTGTTGATATGCGATAAAAGAAGGTTGAAGAGCTTCCTTGAAACAGACGGCCTTAGCCGCAATAGTATGCATTAATGGTCCCCCCTGTGTGCCGGGGAAGATAGCTTTATCTATTAAAGCCGCATATTCCGGTTGGCACAAAATGAGACCACTTCTTGGGCCACGGAGGGTTTTGTGCGTAGTGGTAGTAACAAAGTGGCAGGGTCCAAAAGGAGACGGGTGAAGCCCGGCGGCAATTAAACCGGCGATGTGGGCTATGTCGGCCGTTAAGTAAGCCTCCACTGAATCGGCTATCTTTCGGAAGGCTGCCCAATCAAGGGTTCGGGGGTAAGCGCTTGCCCCGGCCACAATCATTTTAGGTTTCTCCTGCTCAACTAATCCGGCCAACTTATCAAAGTTTATAACCTCGGTTTCCCTATCCACTCCATAGAAGACTGCCCTAAAGAGCTTCCCCGAGAAATTGACCGGGCTGCCGTGAGTAAGGTGTCCCCCATGGGCTAAGTCAAGCCCCATAATTGTATCCCCTGGTTTAAGGACAGACAGATAAACGGCCATATTAGCCTGGGATCCGGAATGGGGTTGGACATTGATGTGGTAGCCGGTTTTAAAGACCTCTTTGGCCCGTTTGATCGCTGCTTCTTCTGCCCGATCTACGAACTGACAGCCGCCATAATATCTCCTTCCCGGATATCCTTCCGCATATTTATTAGTCAAAACCGATCCCTGGGCCTCAAGGACCCGGGGACTGACAAAATTCTCCGAGGCAATCATCTCCAGGGTGCTGTTTTGCCTCTGTGTTTCCTCGTCGATAATATTGGCTATCTCCGGATCAAATTCCCATAGAGTTTCCATCTGCGGCCTCCTCGTTAAGTTTCGAGTTTCGGGTGTAAAGTCGCAAGTTTGGGCATCGTTTCAAATCGCCCAAATAGTAGCTTTACACTTTTGAAGCGGAGTGCATGGCCAAGTTTAAATTAGGCTGCGCAACTTCCTTGGAGTTAATCCTTTAGGATTTCAGGCCTTGTCCATCGTTTGGGCCATTGGATCAATTTTGTAGTGGTCGAGCTTGCTCGACAGGACGGCAGAGCAAGCTCTGCAACTACAACACCCAATTCGGTCAAGCACTATTGGCCGAAACGATGGACAAGGCCGGATTTCATTTATGAAAGGCTAAAGCCTAAACTCCCAAAAAGTGTAAACCGATCTCCAACGATTTTCAAGCTGGATGAAACGATGCCCAAGTTCGGGAGCAGAGTCCTGTTATGCTACAGTTATTCTACAGTCAGCAAAGCCTATTCCATTCTTCAACCGTGATTTTATGGTTTATAATCTCTTCAGTCTCTCGTATCATCATCCGAAGCTGAGGCACAGAGTATTCAACATTAGAAGGTATCCCCAAGCGTTGCCGCACTGCCATTAAGTTAAGCCGAAGCTTCTGAAACACAATAAGTTGGCAAGGTAGGAGTTTAGGCTTTAGCCTTTTATCCTCTTGGTATTGTGCTACAAATGTAACCCTAAAGGGTAAATTCCCTTCACAGGTGACTGCGGGACGGATTACATACTCCCTATATCACCTTACCATAAAGAGTTACCCTTAACTTAATGGCAGTGAAGCGTTGCCGACCATAAAGCATAAATTGGTGCCGTGTACCGGAGAAAGGACCATTAAAGCCGATTTTCCGTACCCCCCGGATAAAGTCTTGACGTTTACAAGGCACCCACCGGCTCATAGCTCAACTCCTTATTTAGATCAATTCCACTAATCATCGGGAATGGATGTCCCAGTTTGAGGCCAACCAGTATCCAATCTTCCAGCATAGAACGCAATTCCTCCTCACACTCGTGATGGGTGGGCCCAAATACTATTACTCCCTTACACAGTGGAATGCGTCCGCTAAATGTACCATCTTCCAATTTGTCGTAGACAGCATGAGTCATCGCTTGTTCTACATAGTCGCTCAGGATAAATTGGACCTCCATAAAAAAGTCAATGAGGCACACGAAAGCTAAAGCAAGCTATATTTCGGATTTTAGGCTTTAGC
>JASEGY010000052.1 GCA_030019105.1 bacterium
TACTAATATTGCATGCCTTATCTTGCAAGAAAAGGAGGAAGAAGAGGACGGCCAAAGAAATAATTAATTCGCAGATGACCGTCACATCTGCATATACGTAAAGCGTCTTCTATTTTCATCTTCTATTTTCATCTACGTAAAGCGTCTTCTATTTTCTTCTGCATATACGTAAAGCGTCTTCTATTTCCTTTCCTAATTTCCCATTTTCCATTTTCGACTTGAGTGGCCGAAACGATGAACAAGGCCGTTTTTTACGTTTCTTACCTACGTCCCCCAAGTGTCCCCAATCAACTTGGATTGCCGCATTCGTCTAAGTAGAGCTGATCGGTTGGAATAAGTTCGTTCGATTTCTGTAAGGCGATTCCTGAATCTTTCCAGGTCTCCCTGGTATTTGGCAAGATCACGGAGATCTGTTAAAAGTTCAACGGCTCTTTCATAGGATTTGGCTTTCTTCTCTTCAATCAAAACCTCTATCTCCTCCCAGACCTGGCGCTCTTTACCTGCCAATGCTTCCAATTTCCGCTGCCGAGCGAGATCTGCTTTGCGCCGATTTTCTTCTTTCTTCTTTTGACGCCAGATTTCCGCGGCTTCAATTAAAGCCGAGATTGTTCTTCGTTCCGGATCAACAGCTTTCCTTTGAGGCTGAGCCTCAGCAGCGAGTTCATGAAGACGTCTGTTCAAAAGTATTGACAGATTGTTTTCGCCCCGACTTAAGCGTACCAGGAAATCATGCTGTTCCGTCTCCGGCAGTTTTTCGATCCATGTTTCAAGCTGCAAATGCTTCTTTTGTTGTTCCCCGCTTTTTTGGGCAGCGACCGCTATCATCGCTTTATCAATTTCCAGGAACCTGACAAAGGTCTTCAGCGCCGGTGACAGTTGACCCAGTCCTGCCGGCACTGGAGGCTCCAAAGTGTCCCCGTCAATATCTTCCTCCAACGCTTTTCCCGCGACTTTTAACCAGGCCAGATACAGAACTCGAAAATCGCCTTGAATCAGCTCTTTCCTCAATTCGACGAGATCATCCAGCCACCCTTCTCCTTCGGTCCAGTCAGCTTGACCTTCGTCATGGAAGTTCATATCTAAAATCACATTCTCTTCGTCTTTGGTCTTCCTCCAATCCATTTCCCCGGAAATGCAATAAAGTCCTCCTTGTTTCGTATCAATCAGCGAGCAAGGTATGCGAAACATCAAACGCCTTGAACCCCAATTAGTCATATACAACATGGCATCGAAATCGTCTGTCATCAATTTTTCCGGATCCCCGCGAAAATCGCCGTAGTGGTAGACGAATGAAGCAAAGTGTGAGGTCACCTGAGCCCGGCTGGAGAGCGCGGAAACCTTTGCTTTCCGGTCTTCGGTTAAGGGATGATCAATCGCCCGAAACTCGTAATACTGGTATTCACTCATTGTTGTCCTCCTCAATGAAATCTCTGTTTTCTTTTATTTTCATGCCTTAGATTGTTCCACCTGCTCCCCTTATTGGCCTGAGCCTGCTTTTGAGTTCCTCGTATTCCTTGCCCAAAAAATCCTGGTGGAAACCAGGGCCTAAACAAGCTTCATAAACGGCCAGGGCCAAATCATATTTCTGATGTTTTTCAGCCATCTCCGCCATAGTTGTAATTCGTTTCCACTCACGTGTGCCCATTGCTTTTGCGATAGGTACAAATTTGTTGAATAATTGGTGTTGGACGTAGAGCATTCCAAGCATGGTCAAAGCATTTTCAGCCTGATATTGTAATTCGGCTTTGATTAGTTCGTCTCTTTGCTCTTGAAGAATAGATTCAACCAATGGGATTTCAGATGAGCTAAGACCGGCGAAAAAGTCAGGTTTATATCTATCAGTGCCGCCATAATCTTCCCAGATAAGCAGTTCAATAAGGTCTAAGAAAAAGTCTGAAAGGGACATGTCTAATTTAGTTCGATCAAGTCGAAAATATTTCTCAAATACTTCTTCGTATACATCGCCAATGACACCGAATGAGTCGTCTACCATATCCATTTTTTCTATGAGGACGGTGAGGAAAGCTCTATATAGCGCCAAAATATTATGATGTGAAGCACGAGTCTCATGTTTATTGATAAAATCTCCTAATTTTTTTTCCAGTGCAAACGATTGATCTTCGCTGTGAAAGCCGGATGATTTGTAAAGGCTTTCTAAGGAACCGGCATATGACTGGGGATTGACTGGGAAACATTTCCAATGCCCACGCATTGCCCGGGCTTCAAGTAGCCTTCTGGGCGTATTAATCATCCAGGCGCTCTTTTCCTTAGGCTGGAAACTCATTTCGAGTATTTTCCTTTTGGCTTTAGTCGCTTGCTTTTTCAGGAAGTTGATATCAATTTCTACCAAAATATCACCGATGCTTAAACCAACATCAGAAAGTGTCTGTCGCAGCAGGCGAATATGATTCAAAAGCGCTTCGCCCTCATCGCGCAGATAGTGCTCTTCTTTTGTCTTACAACGTAAATAATCTGTCATTTCATCCCAGTCGTCATCAAACTTATCGACTAAAATAATTGCTATCCACAGATCCCAATAGGTAACTTTGAACGTATTGTTTGAATTGGGATATCTGATTTTCCGGAAAAGATCATTTCCGTATTTAATTACTCGGGATGCCTTTTGGGACATAACTTTTCTTTCCTTTCTTATATTTCGTGTCGCCCCAATGGGGGCATTGGTCATCGTTTCGGCCACTCACGACCTTTGTAGGTTGGGTTGAGGAACGAAACCCAACAAAGGACTGCTCTCTATTGATGTTGGGTTTCGCTTCGCTCAACCCAACCTACCCATAAGGCCGAAACGATGACCATCGCCCAATGGGGCTTAAATCGTAAGCCCTAACGGGGCATAACATTACAGCCCAGGGCAGCGCTCCTATCCCTATCCTATCAAAGCCACCCAATTACCCACCAGAGATTTCACTTCAAGTCCATCAATCCGCACGAAACCCAATTTGAGGTTTTGGCTTTTCTAGTGGCGACATCAGTTGACGAATTGCCTCAAAAATTGTCTGAATCCCTACATCGTGCTTTTCAACCTTTCTCTCAAGCTCGCTTAATTTTTGGGCAAGTTCTTTATGCGATGAAAGCACTCCCCTCAGTCTGGTAAATGCCCTCATGATCTGAACGTTGACTAAGATAGCTCTTTCGCTATTAAGCACAGAGGAGAGCATAGCTACTCCCTGCTCTGTAAAGACATAAGGTAGAGTGCGACTTTTGGACGAAATTGCGGTCGCATTTTGCGACCGCAAAATTTGAACTTCCTCTTTTGTCAATTGAAACATAAAATCTTCAGGAAACCGTTTTATGTTTCTTCTTACCTGCTCATTGAGCCTTTTGGTAGTCACTCCATACAACTCTGCCAGGTCCCTGTCTAACATTACCTTCGGTCCTCTTATTAGAAGGATTTTACTCTCTATTCTCTCTGCTGGAATCAAATCGCTCATTATTACAGACCTCGTGCTTTCATATCTGGAATAAGGGCAATTTCTGGACAGTCTTGATTGACAATAAGCAAGCATAGTATGCAGATTGATAATAAAGTAGTCTGATGATTAGAGATTGACGGATGCGACTATCCAATTATTGCACAACTGCCTGTGACCAAAAGGCTTATTGTCGATTTGGCGAGGGCAAAGCACGAGGTCTGTATTAAGGTTCTCTTCTGAAATATGCCATTTACTACTTCTTGGGGTAATAGCCGGGGAGACTTGATCTTCAACTGGAATGATAGCATAGAAGAACCATTGAGTCAACTACTTTACTTCCCCAACTTCACAACTCCACCTAACTTCACTAACTCCACATAGTTAGATACCACCAAGCAATTCCCAGGCCTCAGGCGGGATGTGGATACCGGATTCGACTACTGTTTCTCGGAACAAAGCGACATCTTGAGGGGAGAGGCTCTTGATCCAGGTCTGTAGTTCTTCCATGTCAGAAATCAGGCTCTTGACGATGCAGTTCAACTTATACCTTTTGCGAGTTTGGGCTAAGCGTGTCAGGAGTTCCGTCAGTTCGCCCACTGATTTACCGAGCAACTTGTCTTGAGGATATTCCGGGTCTGGGACGACTGGTCTGTACGATGGGCCACAAATTTTCTTGATCAACGCCGTCCATAGCTCGGGGGGCAAGATAAGTCCGGATTTCCTTATGGCTTCTCGGATCCCTGATAGATGGGTGGGCCGCCAATGAGAAATACGGGCATCGTTTCATTCAGCCTGGAAATCGTTGGAGATCGGTTTACACTTTTGGGGAGTTTAGGCTTTAGCCTTTCATAAATGAAATCCTAAAGGATTAACTCCAAAGAAGTTGCGCAGCCTAATTTAAACTCGGCCATGCACTCCGCTTCAAAAGTGTAAAGCTGCTATTTGGGCGATTTGAAACGATGCCGAAATACGATATTCGAATGAAGCCAGGTCCAGTTGGTTCCAATTGTTATCCAGCAGCTTCTGGGCAAGTTCCTGGTTATCGGTTTCACCCAGATAACCAAGTAGACTCCCAATAGCTTCCGGAGGGGAGGAGGACAGGTTCTTTGCGAATTCCTCCCGATCCAACAGCACAACAAGAAGGTCTTGCCTTTCCGTTTGCAACTTCAGCTTATCCAAGTATTTCAGGAACTGGACAATCAAATCAGCCGACGTCAGTGCAAGTCGCGTCTTGGGAAAAATAGGGAAAAATAGGGAAAAATAGGGGACGGTGGTGCAGAAAGTGCTTAATTCCCCCATTTATTTAATATCCTTTCCCCGACAAGACTTATTTCTTTCTATAGCTTTCTCTTCAAATTGTCAAGCACTTTCTACACCACCGTCCCCTAAATTCCCTAAATTCCCCTATGCCAAGTGTTTTTTACGTTTTGTAACTAAGTCCCCCAAGTTTCCCCTTACTTGTCTAACCTGCGGCTTAAGGCACGTATTAGTTCGTAGACATCTTTTTCTCCCATATAGTAATGGAAAGAAAAGCGAAGAATATTTCCGTTCAGTGCTTGACACACAATACCATTTTGCTCTTCCAAATATCGTTTAACTTCAGAGGCATTATTTTTTACCTTAACTGACACAATTCCGTTTCGATCGTCAGCACCTATCACTGAAATACCTAAACGACCTACCTGTCTTGCAAAAATAGAGCCTATCTCCCTATTATGTCTCGCTATCGTTTCACCGCCACCAATAGAGGTTAGCTCCATAAGCATAGCATTGAGACTAATATATGGTTCTATATCGATTGTTTCACGAGTGTAATCCTTCTCGATGTCGAATTCTGAGGTGGAAAATGGTCTATCTATATCACGCACTTTTGAAACATCCACGCTTGCCCTTCTTAATAGATTTGGATTGTGAGCGAGAATGCCGATCGAAGGTCTGCCAAGGAGCCACTTATGCCCACTAGTACAGCTCGGCGGAAGTTCCCCGCCGGTTTGAGTAGCCTGAGAAACCAGGTTTTTTCAAAAAACCTGGTTTCTGAAACCGGTGGGAAACTTCCGCCGACGTGTACTAGTTGCATAGAAATGACATTTTTCGAAGTGCTCAGGTGTTACAAAAATATTCCCCACGGCCTGCGCTCCATCAATAACCAGTAATATTCTGTCAAGATAATTGCTGAGGCGAGTGTTTAAGTCCAAGACATTCAATACCATACCTGTTTCGAAGAATACATGACTTACCAAAATCACTAGTCGTTTAACATCCTTGTTTTGAAGAGATTCCTTTGATTTCTCCTCGATCTCATCGAGAACCGTCTGTGCATTCGCATCGCCTATCAAATAGCGCTATTTAATATTAATCATCTGAAATCTATTTTCTGGGGTAACGTTCTGTGCGGCTCCAAGAACACTTCCGTACTCCATATCTGTAGTTAAAATATGAGTGCTATCATCTATTACAATCTTCAGAACATGTCGAATGGCGGCTGTAGTGTTCTCATGTAGGGTAATACGGTTAACTGGTAGGTTAAGAAACCGCGCAAGCTCTTCAAAAAAACTTCTATATCCACGCCAAAGTACCGTTGTATCACCTGATCCTATATATTTTTGCACCTCTCTACTGAGAGGGGATAAACCGCGCACTGCTTCATATCGTGACAGCTCTCTCTTGACTTCAACTGCTTCAGCCCCCATTGAGGCTATGTCGAACGAGGGTTTTCCACGGAATGTAAACTTGGATATTGGTCTTACCTTCCGTGAAGCTTCAGGACGAACAATCGCTGTCCAATATGAAGTAAGTCCCCCTCCGGCCATCACGAGGACCGATACTATTCGTATCCATTTTGGAATACAAAGATGTAGGACAGGTATGGCTATTAACGCCAGAGGAGCTAAAACACAGATAGTAAACCAAGAACTTACTTTTTCAGCTTTTCTGTCGATTGCGTCGTCTGCTGGGATAGGTGGTATCGGAGGGATTCTCTCTTTAAACGGAGTTTCCAAGATATTTAAACCAGAAATCGCAAAGAGAGGAAAGACAACAAAGAACAAAAAAATAAATGGATGGCCAAGCCAGTACTCCCACAAATATTGTATCCAAATTTGGCTAAACAGCTCAGAAAAAGAAGGCAATGCCCTCCATAACCGAGCACTCACTAAAAGGATGCACAGGGATATTGCAAGAAGAAACAAAAGCAAAAGCTTAAAGCCTGGGTATCGTAACAACAACCGCTTAACAAATGTCCTCAAACTATCCAGAAAGTTATGGAACCACCCCATTACCCACCTCAAATATACAGAATGAGGCCTGTTTGTTCTCCCCATTCTCATCAAATTCATATTTTTGATAAAGATTTCTTTTCTTACTCAATTCGCAAGCAACAGACGCAATTTCTGCCGCAAGTTCATACTTTCGCTTTCCTCTCCGAATTAGGTTGTTCAATGCCTCATCAATGATACAGTACGCATCGTAACCATATACCGAGTACCCACGGGGTTTCAAATTGTCTGATCGCTGATTTCCATTCTCGCTCTGCTTTCCCACTGATTCCATTTGTTGTTTTGGAAAGGACAGATAAGTATTTTTTGCCTTTATACCTGTCATCCATTCTCCATAGGCACCATCGCTAAAAAGTAAAGGGCCGGATATTTTTAAGGCGGATTTCTTTGTTATTGTCTCAATAGCATCTTCTTTATATCCGATGGATATCCATGCATCTATCCCAGCTTCAACCCCATATTTGAAGGCTCCTGCTACGTCTATTGTACTTCCTATATTAAATGTAAGAAGCTCTAGTGGACCTATTTCGTCTACGAGTGCATTTCGAAGGCCGATTCCATATCGCGTATGATCATGAAAAACTCCAAGCTGAGAGTCCTTCGGAAGTTTCTGATACCACTCTTTAATAATTTTTGCCTGTTGAGTATCACGTGCAAGTAGGCGATATCCTATACCATCGTAGCCTTCGAGAATCTTATCGTTAGTAGCGACAGTTAACAAGACAGGGATGTTGAATACTTTGCCGATTTTAAGAATGGTTGGAGCAGACTGAGAAGTATTAGCGGAAATGATAGCAACGATATTGTCCTCTGCGATTTCTGCCACAATCCGCGATTGAAGGCTCTCTAAAAGCTCCTGAATTTGAATTTTCGCTGTTTTAGATGAAACTTCATATAAGGATGATTCAAGGAAGGAAATTTCCCTAACATCAGGGTGTAAGCCCTCGCTGGTTCTTTTCCATTTTTCTCGAGCACACTCGACTCCATTTTTAACAATCGAGCCAAAAGAGTCAGGCGCACTAAAGCCTCCGACGAAAAGAATTACAGGGTTTACTGATAAAGGATTACTGATTGAAGGGTTTAGAATGAGCCACAAAACAGCAACAACAAATCCCAAGATGATTAATATTCGAAAGAAATCAGATTGCATTGGTCCCTCGCCATCTTTTGAGGATTAAGATAATGAGTGCTGACCCGGTAGCACTTTATTCGTAGCAGACTTTACAGTATGCATTCCGAGTGCGGTATCGGGATCGATTACCTTTTACGCTCCCCTCCTTCTTTGCATAAATAAGCAATCGCTACACAAGCATCAAGAGGCAGCATTATTGTTTCAATCGGCGGTCTTACCTTGCCTTCTTCTCAGCCTCGTGGGAATGGGGGGCGGTGGTGTAGAAACCAAAAAACAGATAGACCAATAAGCAGAATAAATTGCTTTCTACACCACCGTCCCCTTCTAATCCCTTCTAATCTTCTAATACCTTAAAATACCTTAAAATACCTTAATACCTTCGGTTTATTTTTTCGCTGCCTATACGGACACGAATGACTTGTCCCCAGTTTGCTGCTATATTAAACTACTCTTCAAAGATTGCATCTGTTGATTTAAAGATAATATTATCTTTAGCCTCAATTTCTTCTACAAGTTCGCCGACCTCGTCTTTTAAAAGCAATTCAGATTGCCACAAGGTTCTAAGCAAGTCAGGTAAATCCATGTAATTGATTTCTTCTCTATTGCAAAAGTTCTTTACACTCTTCTCATTGGTTAGCAAGCTAAATTTTCTAATTTTGCACACTGCAACGCATTCTCTTTCACCTTCGTCAAAAGAAGATGGAAGTGCTGATTTAAGCAACATTTCTTCTTCTGTTAGAGGGAGAAGTTTAATCTTTCTCCTATTAACCAAATTCATTATCTCACTGAGCAAGAAATAACCTCTTTTTAAACCATTTCTTAACTCTTCATGGACAGCAGGGACTATTGCGATTTCTTCTGACTTGAAAACTTCAAAGAGGAGACCTATCTTTTCTATTTTTGCCAGAGTAGAGAGAATGTTAGTATCTATAATAATCACTTTGCCACCATCCGTCTAATTCTTTTATCCATTTCTTCCTTTGCATCACATTCAACTACTATTTTTATTCCTCTATCTTCTAAGATACTTCTAAACTCCCACTGGTCTAATCCGCTAATTTCAGATGCTCTACCTAAAGTTACTTCTCCCTGACGATATAATTGAATGGCAGCTTCTAATCTCATTTTAGGCTTTACAGCAAAAAAGGTAATTACTGCTTCCCGGACAGCCTCAACTCTGTCCTTAAAAAGACCTGCCTTAACAACTGCTTCAAGTTCCATCTCCGGAAGGAACACTGAACTTTCACTCTTCATGTTTTCCATCTCCTTTCAAAAACTTCGAGAATAGGTATAGAAAAGAAGTAAACGTTCAGGAGGTAGAACGCCATCGCTGATACCTGGCCTGAACGGTTACGAACTATCTATTTGGTAACATATCGTCCTCGCGGGTCAAAACCTCAGGGGTACAATTTTGGTATGACAAGGCAAGTGTTGCGCAAGATATATATTGCGCAATAATTTTATTGTGCAACGTCGTATTGTATTATATCGTTCGCAATTTGTCAACTATTTTCTGGTAGCCGATAGTGAATACCTCCTGGTCTGACCCAGAGATGACACTGCCCTTGCCGACGGCATGGTCTAAGAGCCTATCCCAAAACCTCTCCCGCGTGACCAGAAACCAGGTTTCTTAAAGAAACCTGGTTTCTATCGCCCCGGTTTTGGGATAGGCACTAACTGCATCAAAAGGGTTCTGAACTGTAGTCCAGGTCTGTAGCTGTTAAGGAGTTTCTATTTAGTCATCAACTGAAGCACCTTCTTCAGCACGGTTATCCCATCGCGGTCAGTAATGGTCAACATATCAGGTTTCTCCGGATGGAGTCTCAGGGCTTTGGGATATATTTTAAGGACCTCCAGAATCTTAGGGGCGACCTGTTCAGGGTTGGTAAACCTGATATTGATGGCTCCATCTCCTTTACCGACTTTTGACACCCCTGCTTCCTTAGCTGATATCCTGAGCTGCATAACCTCCAGCAGCCTGTTTACTACCTCTGGTATGCGGCCGAACCGGTCGGTAAGTTCCTCTTTTGTTCCCTTCAGATCATCCCTGGTCTTTGCCCCGGAGATACGTTTGTAGACAGAAAACCGTTGTTTGGGGTCGGGGATATAATCATCAGGGATATAGGCGTCACCAGGCAGGTCTACCGTGGGGAGGGGCAATTCCTCTTCTACCGGCTCACCTTTTAGTTCCGCGACGGTCTGTTTAAGCATAAGGCAGTAAAGATCAAAACCTACGGTCATCATCTCCCCATGCTGCTGAGGACCTAAGATATTCCCGGACCCCCTGATTTCTAAATCCTGCATGGCGATCCTGAGCCCGGAGCCCAGATCAGTGAAGTCCTTTATTACGGCCAATCGTTTCCTGGCTACACCTGAAAGGGTGAGTTTTGAGGGATAGAAAAGATAGGCGTAAGCCTGGTGTTTGGCCCGGCCAACCCGGCCCCGGAGTTGATAGAGCTGGGCCAGGCCAAACTGATGGGCCTGGTGAATAATAATGGTGTTTACCGAGGGGATGTCCAGGCCGGATTCAATGATCGTCGTGGAAAGGAGCAGATCGAATTTGTGGTCAAGGAAATCCAGCATCACCCGTTCTAATTCCCGTTCACGCATTTGACCGTGAGCAATAGCCATCCTTGTCTCCGGGACAATATCCGCCAGGTGATTTGCAAAGGCATCAATAGTCTCCACCCGGTTATGGACGAAATATATCTGCCCCCCTCTGTCCATCTCCCTGAGGATAGCTTCACGAACCTGCTCAGGCTTAAAAGTCCCCACATGGGTTTTAATCGGAAGCCGGTTCAGAGGCGGGGTGTTAATGATACTTATATCCCTGGTTCCCATAAGGGACATATAAAGGGTGCGGGGGATAGGGGTGGCCGTAAGCGTCAGGCAGTCAACTGTTCGTCTTAAGGCCTTTAGTCTTTCCTTGTGACGCACTCCAAACCGCTGCTCTTCATCCACAATGATCAGACCAATCTCTCGAAATTCAATATCTTTTTGAAGCAGACGGTGCGTACCGATAACCACGTCCAATTCCCCCCGGCCCAGTTTGGCAACAATTTCTGTTTGTTCCCGTTTGGTTTTAAATCGCGACAGGACATCGATATTTACCGGATAGTTCTTGAATCTCTCTTTGAAGGTAGCAAAATGCTGCTCGGCCAGGATGGTCGTGGGAACCAGCACAGCCACCTGTTTGCTCTCCATAACTGTTTTAAAGGCTGCCCTGATGGCTACCTCTGTCTTCCCATAACCTACATCCCCACAGACGAGCCTGTCCATGGGACGATCCTTCTCCATATCCCGCTTGACTTCCTCAATGACCTTAAGTTGATCCGGGGTTTCTTCATAGATAAAACCCGCTTCAAATTCCCTCTGCCAGGGGGTATCCTGGCTAAAATTATAACCCGGCAGGCTTGCCCGGGCAGCATAAAGCTCCAGCAGTTCTTTGGCCATATCCTGGATAGATCGCTTCACCTTTAGCTTGACCTGATCCCAGGCTCGACCACCCATCCGGTAAATAGGGGGCGGGTTCTCTTCACTGCCCATGTATTTTTGAACCAGATTTAACTGGTCAAAGGGGACATAGAGCTTATCTCCTTCCGCATATTCGATGGTCAGAAAATCCCTTTTATATCCGGCCGCTACCAGGTTTTCTATCCCCAAATATCTACCGATACCGTAATTGACATGGACGCAGTAATCTCCTTGAGTTAACTCGCTTATGCTTTCTAATGGCGCGCTTTCTTCAGAGATGAATCGTCTCTTTCGTCTGGCCCGGGGATAGCCGAATATTTCGTGTTCAGTAATAATGACCAGCTTAATCTCAGGAAAGAGGAAGCCGACCCTTAATCGGGCCGTGGCAATAGGTACCCGGGGCAACTCCATTTCTTCCAGGATATCCTGTAACTTCTCGCCCTGACCTTCAAAGCCGACTACGGCTACTACCTGGTAGCCTTGATTACACCACGTCCTCACTTCTTCAAAGGCATGTTTGGCCCGCCAGGCCGGCTCGGCCCGCCAGGCCGGCTCGGCCCCACCCGGCTTAGTAGTAATGGCTTGAACTCTCCAGTCAGACCTCTTCCTTTTATCTAAATCATCACCTAAGAGAGAGAAATGAATAGAGGGGTATCGGGCGGTCTTTTCCAGGATGTCCGGGAAATGGCTAATCATCCGGGCCGGCTCAGGCATGCCGATTGTTCCGATTGCGGATTGCGGATTGCGGATGGCGGATTGTTCTGACTCCTGACTCCTGACTTCTGTCTTCTGTAAGTATCGCTCCAGCACTTCTTCCTCTACCTTCTTTACCTCTTCCTTGAAGGTGGATGGTTCATCTATGATGAGGAGACCTTTGCCGGGAAGATAGTCCAGGATGGTGGAGGATTCAGGATAAAGAAGGGGGAGATACTGTTCTATCCCGGTAAAAGGGGGCAGCAGGCCGATTTTTTCTGCTTGTTCAAGAATGGCCTCAGACAGGATCGCCTCCCTTACCGGCAGGATAGTTATCTCTTTAAGGTGAGTGTTAGAGCGCTGGGTTTGAGGATCAAAGCCGCGAATCTCTTCGATACAGTCACCAAAGAAGTCTATCCTGACCGGAAGGTCCTGGTTTTGAGTTTGTAAATACTGAGGGGGAAAGATGTCGATAATTCCGCCACGGACACTCATGTCTCCTCTTTGTTCCACCATATCCTGCCGGGTATATCCGGCTTCAACCAACCCTCTGATTAAATTCTCCCGGTCGACTTCCTGTCCTTTAGAGAGATGAACAGTGGCCTCCATCAAGAAGTCAGGGGGGATAGTTTTTTGCATCAAGGCCCGGGGATGGGTGACCACGATGCCCTTTCTTTCTTCAAGGAGGGCGGTTAAGGCCGTTATCCGTTCTGCGACGAGGTCTAAATGGGGCGAGGCTGATTCATAAGGCAGGACTTCCCAGTCAGGGTATAGAAAGGTGTTGGGGTTAAAGGCAGAGATGTCTTCTGCTAATGCCTCGGCCTCTTCCGAAGTAGGCACAACAAAAAGACATGGCCGGTCAGTCCCTAATCTGCCGGCCAGAAAGGCTTTGCCTGAGCCGGATAAACCCGTGAGACCTACCGGGATATTTGAGGCGAGGTCGGCCAGCAGGGTCTTAAAAGCGGCTGATTTGTCCAGCAGGGGTAATAAATGAACTAAACTCATAGTAAGCTCACGTGTCAGGTCTCAGAGATCAGAGTCGATCCCAAAACCGTTCTATAGTATTCAAGAAAAAGATTTTGGGGTTAGCTTTAGTTGTAGGTTGTAAG
>JASEGY010000530.1 GCA_030019105.1 bacterium
CTTCATGAAAAAGATTTTGGGGTAATAGGTTGTAAGTTGTAGGTTGTAGGTTGTAGGTTGTAGGTTCACTGTCACACCAGCGAACCTACAACTTACAACCTACAACTTACAACAGCTACCTATTAAATTTGAAGAGGATACCAGATTATGCCCGCGTTGAGTATAATCTCATTCTTTAAGCGAGGTGAAACCGGCCTGAACAGTCCTTTCAATATCAGTTTCACTGTGGGCGGTGGAGACAAAGACGGTTTCAAATTGGGAAGGTGGCAGGTATATCCCTTGTTTAAGCATTTGCCGGAAGTAGCGGGCATATCTTTTCGTATCGGCTGTTTTAGCGGAGGCGTAATCCCTGACTTCCCCGTCTGTAAAAAAGAGGGAGAACATTGAGCCGATTTGATTAATGACGGCAGGGATGCTTAGTTGTTTAATATTTTCAGATAATCCCCGGGTTAAAAGGCCGGTAGTCTTTTCGAGTCTCTGATATATTTCTTTGTCAGATAGAATCTTCAGGGTCGCTATGCCGGCAGCCATAGCGACCGGATTTCCGGACAGGGTGCCGGCTTGATAAACCGGCCCGGAAGGGGCGATCATCTCCATTATTTCGCCTCTGCCACCATAAGCGCCAACAGGGAAGCCCCCGCCAATGATCTTACCCAGACAGGTCAAGTCCGGGTTTATATCAAATAAGGTCTGCACCCCACCGTAAGTTACCCTGAACCCGGTAATGATTTCATCAAAGATCAAGAGGATACCGTGTTTTTCGGTTAGCTCCCTTAGCCCTTCTAAAAAACCGGCCATAGGTGGAATAACGCCCATATTTCCAGCGACCGGTTCTACGATCACCGCGGCAATATCAGCGTGATGGATTTCGATGACTTCTTTTGCTGCCGCCAGGTTATTGTAAGGAAGATTATAGGTATATTGAGTTAAACTGGGCGGTATTCCAGGGCTATCCGGCAGCCCAAGGGTAGCTGCGCCTGAGCCGGCTTTGACTAAAAGGCTGTCGGAATGGCCGTGATAACACCCTTCGAATTTAATGATCCGGTTTCGCTGAGTATATGCCCTGGCTAAACGGATAGCAGACATTACTGCTTCTGTTCCCGAGTTGACCATTCTGACCAGGTCAATAGAGGGAAAGGCTTCCGTAATAAGCCGGGCCAGTTCTATTTCTCGTTCGGTGGGGGCGCCAAAAGTGGTTCCTCTTTTGGCTGCTTCCGTCACAGCCGAGATTACTTCAGGGTGGGCATGTCCCAGAATAAGAGGCCCCCAGGAACAGACATAATCGATATATTCCCGGTCGTCCATGTCTATAACCCTGGAACCACTCCCTCCCTTGATAAAAATGGGATTTCCCCCAACCGCACCAAAGGCCCTGACCGGAGAGTTTACTCCACCAGGGATATATTTTTTCGCCAGATTGAAAAGTCTTTCTGATTGTTTCCGATTCTCCTGCTCTTTTAAGTATGCCTCAATTTCTTCCATGGGAAGGTCTTTCAAGCGCTCTTCCACGGAAATGCCTCGCAAGCATTCTTCAGCGGAAAGGCCTTTCAAGAGTTTATCAGCGGAAAATCGTTGTAAGACCTCATCAGGAGTCAACACATTCAAATGCTCTTTGATATAATCCCGTTGAAAATCTTCCATTGTGTATGGCATAGCAAGTCCTTCCAATTGATGGTTTTCAAATGGCTGATTTATGTTTCCGGCTTTTCTGCTCTTTCAAGTATGCCTTAACTTCTTCAGCGGGAATGTCTTCCAATCGCTCTTTAGCGGAAATGCCTTGCAAGCGCTCTTTAGCGGAAATGCCTTGCAAGCGCTCTTCAGCGGAAAGGCCTTGCAAGCGCTCATCAGCAGAAAATCGCGACAAAACTTCATCAGCAGAAAATCGCGGCAAGACCTCATCAGCGGAAAATCGTTGTAAGACCTCATCAGCAGAAAACTGTTGCAAGATTTTATCCAGATGCTCCCTGGTGTAATCCCGTCGAAAATCTTCCATTGTGTATGGCATAGCGAGTCCCTCCAATTGATAGTTTTCAAATGGCTGATTTATGTTTCCGGCTTTTCTGCTCTTTCAAGTATGCCTTAACTTCTTCAGCGGGAATGTCTTCCAATCGCTCTTTAGCGGAAATGTCTTCCAATCGCTCTTTAGCGGAAATGCCTTGCAAGCGCTCTTTAGCGGAAATGCCTTGCAAGCGCTCTTTAGCAGAAAGGCCTTGCAAGCGCTCATCAGCAGAAAATCGCGACAAAACTTCATCAGCAGAAAATCGCGGCAAGACCTCATCAGGGGAAAATCGTTGTAAGACCTCATCAGCAGAAAACTGTTGCAAGATTTTATCCAGATGCTCCCTGGTGTAATCCCGTCGAAAATCTTCCATTGTGTATGGCATAGCGAGTCCCTCCAATTGATAGTTTTCAAATGGCTGATTTATGTTTCCGGCTTTTCTGCTCTTTCAAGTATGCCTTAACTTCTTCAGCGGGAATGTCTTCCAATCGCTCTTTAGCGGAAATG
>JASEGY010000531.1 GCA_030019105.1 bacterium
CCGCAATCTGCAATCCAAAATTGGTTTGGTTGCGGCCAGAGGCCGCGCTAAGGTTCGTCATCATCAATAATCTCGTATTCAGCTCGTTTCAAGGTTTCATGGATATACTCAACAATCATCTCTTGCCTCCCTTCTAAATATCACCTTAAATTCTACTACTCTATGACATTCGAAGTTGTGGGTGCTGGTGTCTAAGTTTGCCAGCCGGTAGCCGCAGGCTTTAGCCTGCGATCCAACCGCAACCTAAAGGTTGCGGCTACCAAAATTCAGATGCTCACAAATTTAAACGTCATGGAGTACTACTGCTATACTACAAGTTTGCAACTTTAATATGACCAACTAATTCCATCTTTAAACTACAACCTAACATCTCTGCATATTTATTTAATGTATGCAAAGAAATGCGGTCATCTTTAGCGTTTTCAATTTTAGAAATTACCTGTTGTGAAATATCCCCTCTTTCAGCTACATCTTTCCGAGTAAGATTTAAAGATTCTCGGGTTAATCTTAATTGATGAGCAATTTGGATTTCTTGTGAACGTTTTTTGACTTGTTCTTTAAACCCGGGAGATTCGTTGTCTATTTTTGTAATTAATTTATTGAGATCATCCATTGTTCTTATCCCTCCTTATAAAATCCTCTCTAAGTCTTTTAGCTTTCTTAATTTCTTCTGGGTAAGCTTTTGCTGATTTTTTGACAAAGACATTTGTAATAACAATTTTGTCTCGATGAAAGAAAAAGTAAAGGGCTCGAATTTGCTTTTTTACAACTCTAACTCTTAATTCGTAAATGCCGTCTTCCAGATAATCAACTAATGGTCTTCTTGCTCTGAACCCAAGTTGACTTAAAGCATCAAGATGAGCTGCAATTTCAAGCTTTTCCGGATTATTACATTTTGAGATAAAGTCTTCGATAGGGCTTTTTCCACTTTCTTTTCGATAGAATATAATTTTCATATACTCTCAGAGCCTATCCCAAAACCTATTTGCCGGGTAGCCGCAACCTTTAGGTTGCGCAGGCTGAAGCCTGCGACTACCAGTTTTAGGATAGGCACTTATAGGGTAATTGCAGTTGAACCTGCAAATCAATCTGCCTTGATTCAGCAATCTAAAATGCAACATCCAACTGAATAAGCTGTTAGCGCTTATAAGTAATGCTCGCCTTGAATAAATCTTCCCTGGCGTCTCCTCCCAAACCTCCTTCATAACTCAGTGCCAGGGAAATGTTCTTGAATTCCAAGCCTGTTCCGAAGGTTAAGATGTGTTCATTAAAATCATAGAGGCTGGTTTCATAAGGCAACGGTTTGGTATAGAAGCCCCATCTGAGAGGGAGAATAGACTGATAAGCGCCTTTTAGATAAATCAGATATTCACCACCCAGATGGAACTGGGTGGTAGAAGATTCTTCCCGGTAGGTGGAAGCCTCTTTTCTCCAATAAACAACGTCTCCCGCAATAGTCATATTGCCCTGCTTGCACGATAATCCCGCCCTTAATTCAAAGGGGATAGTATACTTATACTCCTCTTCCTCTACCTTCCATTTCTTTCTTCCCTTTAATTCAGCGCCGGTCCCGACTACGAGTCCTAATGAGACCAGGCTATCACAGATATTACGATTATGAAGCAGTCCAAGAGAAGCGGTAAGTCCATCAGCTTCAAGCTTGCCAGTAAAGTCTGGTCCCCACTTGTCCTTTTCCTTCAGGTAACAGTAATCAAGCCTGGCTCCGAGCAGCCACTCATTACCTGACTTCCAGGCCAGAGCGACTGACGTTACTTCTTGGGTCGACTCCGTTTCGATTTTAAATAGTCCAGTAGAAAACCCCGATGCATCGTAACCTTCCATCTCTGTTTCCCATGAAAAACTATAAGGCACGTAGTGCGCAATACCAACCGAGACTCCTTTTACCGGCAAGATTACTCCCACATAATGTGGGAAAGTATTCTTTCCTTCCAGGACATCTTCTTCCAGCCCTTCAATAGCATAGCCACGATGTTTCTTTAGCCCGGTCTCTACATAGGCTTGTAGCTCTTGTACTCCGGCTATGCCGGCTGGATTATAAAATATCCCGGAAACATCATCGGCAATAGAGGAATAAGCCCCTCCCATTCCACTTGCCCGGGTGCCAAAACAATATTGTTTGCCCGTATGTAACTTTGGAACCTCATACCTCCATCCTTTAGCCAAATGTGGAGAAAAAGCGCTAAAGGTCAGTGCCAAGAGGATGATAGTCTTCAGTCTTTCAGGAATCATTGCTTACATCTCCTTTGGTAGGATTTATCTCGGTCTGACCAGTAAATTGTCAGGCTTCGGATACTCTTTTCTTAATCCACTTCGGATCACGCCCAGCGAAAACAACTGCCGAAACGACGACATTTTCCTCTTCGATTCGATAAAAGACTTTGTATGGGAAGCGTCTGACCAGATAACGACGAACTCCCTTATATTGCTCAATAAATATAGCTCTTAAGATAAATATTTTGGGGTAAGCGAATTCAAGATAGGCTA
>JASEGY010000532.1 GCA_030019105.1 bacterium
CCGCAATCGTAACATTCTCGCGGACAACGCAAATGTTGCGGGGTAATAGTATAACTACCATCCGAATTTATTCTGTAGTCATAGTCTGAAGTTACAGAGAGATAACTTACATCAAAGCTTACACACATATCTGGAGAAAAAGGACTAATCTTACCACTAATAGACCCTGTAGATATTAAAGTCAGGGTAACGTTCTGATCCGGAGATTCTTCTCCAGCCACGACCTGAATATTGACCATCGAGGTATCTGAATAATAACCATAGGCGCTGGTCACTTCTAAATCATATAGACCTTCCTTTAGATTCCAGATATGATAAGTGCCGTCATCTTTGTCTGTAAGCTCAACGGTTACTTCTTCTCCATTCTGAAGAACATGCACCCTGGCCCGGGAAGAAGGAGGAGTGATTACCCCGCTAATAGAGCCTGCGGTGGATAAAGGTTTGAGTTTGAGGGTGATGTCCTGTCCTCCTATATCCTTGCCTCCTATTACTTCCACATCCCAGATAAATGCCGGGGAGAACCCATCAACGTTTACCACTAAAGTATAAGTTCCCTCCATTAAGTCTTCTATCTTGTAATTCCCATCTGCATCTGCCCAGTCACTGCCCTCTCTCATGCCACCCTGATTGGCACTAATAAATGCCTTTACGGAAGTCGGAGTAATCTTTCCACTGATAGAGCCTAAGGGTTTCTCTTCCAAGGTAACATTGGGAATAACCGGTGGTGTAGTATCAGAAGCCTGAGATAAAGCAACCACCTGTGTTTTGCTGCTGGCCGGATTAGCGTTTGCATCTCTGGATATTGCCTTGAGGTAATAAGCAACCCCCTTTTCCAGGCTATCGATGGTGACTTCATGCTTGGTCACCAGGGCCTTGTCTTCTTCCGTGAGGAAGCCGGTTTTGCTGGAGGCGCCATATTGCACCTGGCTGGTCGCCGGTTCATCCGTCAGCCACTTTACCTTTACGGCATCCTCTTGCTGCAAGACTCCTATTTCGTAAATGACGGGCGGGGTAGTGTCAGAAGTCAGGGATGAGACACTACTCGCCCCGGGATTCCTGTCTCCATTACCGCATCCCGGGCTGAGACAAAGCCCTAAAACCAGAATAAAAACAAACCACCACGAGTTCTTCATAAAACGAACCCTCCTTCTAATAAAGATTCAGGCCACGGGAGAGGTAAGCGGGTGGCGGTTAATTCACCCGCTTATTTGCCCCATCCGTGGCCTGTTTTAGGATACTCCTTATTAGACTTTTCGGGTTCATTCCTTAAAAACTTAAGCAGAATTTTCGTTACTTCTGGTCAAAAAAAAACAAATGCTTGACAAAGGTTAAATCTGTTGGTATAATTAGGGCCTGGTTTATCAGGGAGACACAGAGAGTCGATAACCAGATGTCTTTTTAGACTCTCTGTGCCTCCAGGTTTCTGGAGAGGAACTTTGTTCTCTCCTTCTTGCTATTCAGATAAAGCAAGAATCGTGCCAACCGAAAAAAGAAGGCCCTGTCTTGAAGGCCGGCAATAAGTTAGTTCTGATGACCTTAAAAAGAGCTTGAAGGTGAAGTCTTCTCTGAATTGCGTCAAAATGAAGCAATGCTTATGTAAGCTTATCAATGGCAGTTCCTTGCAAGCTGCTCATATATGAGCACTCATGCTCATATATGAGCACTTTTCGGAGGGCATCAAACAATTACCATCTAAGTTCTTCTATCTTGCCAGGAGAAATTTAATAAAATTTTCTTGCCACGGAAGGCACAGCGCAGCAGAGCCGCAACTAAAATTCAAACCAATAGCACACGGATAACACGGATGCAACGGATTTTCACGGATTAAATAAAAGTAAGAATCTGTGGAAATCCGTCTAATCCGTGTCATCTGCGTGCTATTAAAAATTTTGCCCAAAAAACAAAATTTCGCGGGTTTGTAGTACAGAGAATAAGGAGGGAGTAAATGGATATGCCGGAGATTATAGCGGTCGATAAAGCAATGAAAGAGGTGCTGACTTTAGTGGCGAAGATCGCGAAGAGTGACACGACTGTTCTTATCACGGGTGAAAGTGGGACCGGTAAGGAGGTCATTGCCCGGCTGATACACGAGAAAAGTGAGCGCCGGCCAGGGCCTTTTGTGCCTGTCCGTAATGGGAATCTGCCGGAAACCCTGGCAGAAAGTCAACTCTTTGGCCATGCTGAGGGGGCCTTTACGGATTGTAAAGGAGAGAAAAAAGGCTTCTTTGAAGAAGCCGATAAAGGAACTATTTTCCTTGATGAGATAGGCGAGTTGAGCAGAAGCATCCAGACCAAACTTCTATCCGTGCTTCAAGAAAATGAAATCACCCGGGTAGGGGAGACAAAACCAAGAAAGATAGATGTGCGGGTGGTCGCAGCCACTAACCGGAACCTGAAGGAAGAGATGCAAAAGGGTCGCTTCAGAGACGACCTCTTCTATCGTTTGAAACATTTTCATGTTCACTTGCCGCCTTTGAGAGAGAAGACGAAGAGTATCCCTTC
>JASEGY010000533.1 GCA_030019105.1 bacterium
ACCTCTGAACCTGACAACCTGAACGGGTTCTACCATAACTTTTGAAGAGGATACCGAGAGATGTCTTTTTTATTCGAGGATTTTCCCCGCATTGCCGAAACGATGAACAAGTCCCGTTTCTTCTTCGGTAGGTAGTGGAACTGCCGGCTCAGGAACTGGGCGTCGAACTCCTCGGAGTAATCTTTCTTTTAACCTGGGCAGCCTTGCCGCGTCGATCTCTAAGATAATATAATTTGGCCCGCCTGACCTTGCCCCTCGAAATAACCTTAATATTATCAACATTGGGTGAATGCAGCGGGAATGTCCGCTCGACTCCCATGCCATAAGAAACCCGCCTTACCGTAAAAGTTTCAGTTATTCCTCCGCCACACCGTTTGATTACTATCCCTTCAAAGGGCTGAATCCTTTCCTTATTACCTTCAACTACTTTTACCTCTACCCTGATGGTATCTCCTGGCCTGAAATCGACCAGATTTGTTTTAAGTTGCTCCTGGGTTAGTTCTCTAAGAATGTCCATTACTTACTCTCCTTTAAAATTTTTGTAAGCTCAGGTATCAGGTGTCAGGTATCAGCTTAAACCTAAGAAAACCGGAATTGGAGATGATTGAGGATGGATTCTATCCTTCAACCTCTCCAGAGCAGCTACGGGCTGTATACCAGGCAAAGCCTGATACCTGGACGCCCTGACACCTGAACGCTTACGCAAGTTTCTCTTCTTTTTCCGAAAGCTGCACCTCGGCCAAAAGGTCAGGACGGCGCTCAAGTGTCCGCAGGAGGGCCTCTTTTCGTCGCCACTGTCTAATCTTTTCATGATGGCCGGAAAGCAGAACTTCAGGGACCAACATGCCCCTGAATTCTTGTGGCCGGGTGTAATGAGGATAGTCCAATACGTGGTCGGAAAAGGAATCATGCACGGCTGACTCCTCATTGCCTAATACCCCGGGAATGAGTCTCACCACTGCTTCAGTAACTACTAAGGCCGGCAATTCACCTCCAGTAAGAACATAATCCCCAATGGATAATTCCAGATCGACCAATTCTTTTCTGATCCGTTCATCCACCCCTTCGTAATGTCCGCATACGAAGATAAGATGAGATTCACCGGAAAGCTCTTTCGCCAGGGTTTGATTAAAGACCCTTCCTGCCGGCGTCATTAAAATAACCTTCCCTGATGGTAAAGACTCTACTGCTTCAAAGATAGGCCCCGGTCTTAAAACCATCCCCGGGCCGCCGCCATAAGAATAGTCATCTACCTTTTTATGGGAATCATGACTGAAATCACGGATATTAGTGACTACTAGTTTTAATAATCCGGCCTTTTGTGCCCGGCCTAAGATGCTGTAATTAATCGGGCTCTCGCATATTTCAGGAAAGAGGGTGAGAATGTCGATCCGCATTGAAATCTGTGTTCCTCTTTTTTGTACGGCTGAGTAGTTACACTTTAATTTAGATAAGTCCTTCCAGAAGATGAATAACCATTCTCCGTCGTTCAAGCTCTACTTCCTGAACCACCTCTTTGGTTGCCGGAATAAGAAGTTGGCCGCTGATTTCGTATACATCGTTAGCGCCGGTTTTAATACAGTCTGTTACCTTACCCAAATAATCTCCCTGGTCAGTAAAGACATCCATACCTATAATATCGCTAATAAAGAAGGTGTCTTCATCTAACTTAGGGCGATCGTCTTTTCTAATGTAAACAGTAGTTCCAACCAGGTTTTTTGCCTCTGAAATAGAATTACATCTTTTAAATTTCAGGAGTACCTGACTTTTTCGATACCTGACCTCGACTATTTCTTGATAAACCGGATGGCCTCTTTCATCAGGCAAATAAAGCCCGGTTAAATCTTCAAATCTTCTAGGGTCATCGGTCCATGGATTCAAACGGACCTCTCCTTTGTTACCCTGGGTAGCCACAATCTCCCCGATAGCAAGCATCTCTTCTTTCAACTAAATATACCTCCGATAGGACGCAGATTTTACCCGTGTCCGTTGTTCGTGTCCGTTTTGATTATTCGGCCCTGGTCATCGTTTTGGCCATTGTGACCGACCAGAAACCAGGTTTCTTGAAGAAACCTGGTTTCTTCGGCGCTCGATTGACGAAACAATGATCATCGCCGATTATTCTTTTACGGACACGGATAACGGGCACGTTCCACGGCTTTTACCGTGCTTCGTTGTCAATCCAGTATTTCCAGGACTACTCTGCGCTGGCTTTTTGTCGTGGCCGCATTGAGAATAGTCCGAATAGCATTAATGATTCTCCCCTGTTTGCCGATTACTTTGCCTACATCATCAGGAGCTACTTTAAGCTCCAGGATAAGGCTTTTGGCGCTTGTAATTTCATTTATCACTACCTCATCCGGTTCATCAACCAGAGATTTAACTAAATATTCAACTAACTCTTTCATGGCAACTCCTCTTTTGGACGGTAGGGCATTGATCATCGTTTCGGCCATTTAAAATAGGAAGTAAGAAATGGGAAATAGGAAGT
>JASEGY010000534.1 GCA_030019105.1 bacterium
GCAATCGTAACATTCTCGCGGACAACGCAAATGTTGCGGGGTAATAGTATATTGGTCTAATCGGTCTTATTCCATAACGCTTGCCCGCAATCTAAAATGTCTGCCCGGTTATCCTCTCGAATAGCTCAATATATAATTTACCGGCCTCTTTTATTACATCTTCCGGTAGAGGGGGGATGTCCGGTTCTGGTTTCCCCTGGGCGCGAGCATCATAAAGGGCGTCTTTGTAACCTATTTTGCGGTAATATTGCCTGACGAACTCCTTGCTTAGTTCGACGCATTCTCCTTCTTTTTTATATGTTTCTAAATCCCAAAAGCGATCCTCATCAGCCGTGCCAAAGACATCGACTAACATTATACCCCGCTGGCGGTCAAAACCAAACTCCTTTTTTCCATCGGCCCGGATAAGGCCCCCTTTTTCTACGCCACGATTGATTTTTTCATCAAGAATAAGTATGATCTCTTTTATTCTTTTTAGCTCACTAAGGGTCAGACCGGAGATTTCCAGGGCCTTTTCTTCTGAAAGTAAGGTGTCAACCCGTTCAAGTTTAGTGCTCATTTCTATGTACGGTTGAGGTAATTTTTCACCATACCGGGGAACATGTCCCTCCTGGAAACCAAGAACAGCCTCGGTAATGGTTCCCTTTTCAAAGCGGTCAAATAGACTTCCCGCGATATAGACCCTGGAGATAAATTCAAGGGGGATAAGATAGTTGGTGGTCTCGAAGTTGAGTTTATCATAATCCGGGATGATGTCTACCTGCTTGACACGGATCGAGGCAGGGGAGGTTTGATCAATAAAGTGGGTGGCTATTCCGGCTTCTTCGGCTGCCTTGAACCAGTGAACAGTGGTTCGGCATAAGGTTTCACCCTTGTGTGGAATAAGACTGGGGATGAGTTTGTCAAAGACGGATATTCGATTACTAAAAGAAAATTCGATCTCTCCTTCTCCAACCTCATAGATGTCTTTTACAGAACCCTGATGAATAAGTTTTCTCATTTACTTTCTCCTTCTTATGTTTTCTGCTTTTTAGGTTTAGCGGCCGGGAACAGGATATTATTGAGGATAAGCCTGTAGCCGGGAGAATTTTTATGCAAATCCAATCTGGTGGGTGGATCACCTACCGCGTGCTTGTAATCCTCCGGGTCATGCCCGGCCAGGAAAGTAAAGGTTCCTTTACCCTTACTGCCGTGAATATATTTTACCTTAGCCGTTTTTTGGATATCACCTAAGATAGTCACTTCCGGCTTGATAGTCGGACGGTTAAAAAAGGTTGTCTGCCCCATAAAACCTTTAACCAGAAAGGTGTGATTTTGAGTGAGCATGGTTGGAATGGGGTCGTATTTAGCCGAAAATTCAAAGAGGGTAAAGGCATCATAGACCGCGCCCATCGCTTTATCGTAATCACTGATGTCAATATCAGAATGCTCGTAAACCATCGGATTCATTTCGAGGGTAAAATCAGTAAAGGCAAAGGTCTTTGAAAAATCCAATTTCTGTTGGGCTCCCAGATCAACCGGGTCGTGATCAAATTCCGGGGGAACGATGTCGATCCCTTCGGCGGCTAAGGCAATGTCAATAGTATCAGTCGCCGAGCACATGGCAAAAAGAAACCCGCCATCATAAACGTAATCCCTGATGGCCCTGGCTACTGCCGCCTTGTATTCGGGCACAGAATTATATCCGGCTTCCCGCGCTGAGTGTTCAGATTCCAACATCCCCTGCTGATACCATGCTGCATGCCTGTAAGCGGCATAGAACTTTCCATATTGACCGGTGAAATCCTCGTGGTGTAAATGAAGCCAGTCGTATTTAACCAGTTCTCCCCGCAGGACTTCTTTATCCCAAAGGGTATCGTAAGGTATCTCAGCATAATTAAGGGCCAATGTTACGGCATCATCCCAGGGTTCTTTGCCTGGCGGGGTATAGACAGCTATTTTCGGGGCCTTCTCCAGCAGGATGACCTCCATATTTTCCTCTTCAATCCGGCTGTATATCCGGTTAGCTGCCGAAAAATCAATGGTTTGGTATGAAACGCCCAGCACAATAGCCCGCTCTATGATCCTGGGCGTTTCATCCACCATAAAAGAACCGCCACGGAAGTTTAGCAGCCACTCCACATTTAAACCCGCCTTATCTAAACACCAATAGGCTAAGCCATAAGCCCGGAGATGATCCGTCTGGACCTCATCCATGGGAATAAGGATCTTTCCGGAAGAGGCCAGGATGCGCTCAGGGATAAAGAGAAGCAGAATAATTGACGATAAGGTTATTAGTTTCTTAGTCATTTGTTTACCGGGAAGTTTCGAGTTTCGGGTTTAAAGTTTCGAGGGCCTTGTTCATCGTTTCGGCCATTGGATCAAGCTCCGTAACCAGGGGCGGTTGATAATAGCCCAGTGATTTATCACTGGGATCGGGGGGCGAGCAACAACCGAGTCCCGTAGGGACGACTGAAAAAAGGCGAGCGCTTCGGT
>JASEGY010000535.1 GCA_030019105.1 bacterium
TAGAAGTTATGGATTAATCTTTGTGTCTTAGTGTCTTGGTGGTGTGAACGGTTACAGATTTTTTAATCCGAAATCCGAATTCCAAAATCCGAAATAGGAAAAGGAGGTGGAAAAATGGCAGAAGTTGAGGAACAACAACAGGCGGCGGCTGAAGTTACTGAAGCAGCGGCTGGATCACTTCTTGACGACATCTTGCAGGAAACCAGATTAAAACCAGCCGAGGAAGGCTACGATGCTGCTCGTCGTGGGGTAGAGGCCTTTATTGCGGAACTCCTTAAGCCGGCCCGAAAAGAAGAAAAGGTTGATGCGCGCTTTGTTGACCTTATGATTGCGGAAATTGATAAGAATCTCAGTGGGCAGGTGGACGAGATTCTTCATCATCCGGACGTTCAGAAGCTGGAATCAGCCTGGCGTGGGCTGAAATTAGTGGTGGACAGGACTGACTTCCGCGAAAACACCAAGATTCAACTCTTGAACGTCTCTAAAGATAACCTTATGGCAGATTTTGAGGATGCCCCGGAAATCCCCAAATCAGGCCTCTACAAGCTCTTGTATACGGCTGAATATGGTCAATTTGGCGGTGAGCCTGTGGGGGCAATGATTGCCAACTATGAATTTGGCCCTGGGCCTCAGGACGTTGCCCTGCTTCAGAATGTGGCCAGTGTAGCTGCCATGTCACACGCGCCCTTCATTGCGGCGGCTGCACCGAAATTCTTTGGGGGAGATGACTTTCTTAAGCTGCCCAACCTGAAAGACCTCAAGGCCATCTTTGAGGGACCACAGTATATTAAGTGGCGATCATTCCGGGAGTCAGAAGACGCGCGATACGTTGGCCTGACCTTACCACGGTTTTTACTTCGTTTGCCGTATAATCCGGAAAACAACCCTGTTAAGGCCTTTAATTACGAGGAGACGGTCACTGATGCGCATGAAAAGTATCTCTGGGGCAACTGCTCTTATTCCTTTGCCACTCGCCTGACCGATAGTTTTGCCAAATATCGGTGGTGCCCGAATGTCATTGGCCCACAGAGTGGGGGGGCAATGGAAGATTTACCCCTGCATCAGTTCGAATCTATGGGCGAGATAGAGACCAAGATTCCGACTGAGGTTCTCCTGTCCGAACGCCGTGAATTTGAGCTGTCCGAAGAGGGCTTTATTGGCCTGGCTATGCGTAAAGGAAGTGACAATGCCTGCTTCTTTTCGGCTAATTCGACTCAAAAGCCCAAGTATTTCGGCCAGAGCAAAGAGGGCAAAGAGGCGGAAACCAACTACAAGTTAGGCACCCAACTACCATATATCTTTATTGTCTCCCGCCTGGCGCATTATCTCAAGGTGCTTCAACGGGAACAAATCGGCAGTTGGAAGGAACGCGGGGACCTGGAACGCGAATTGAACAACTGGATCAGGCAATACGTAGCTGATATGGATAATCCGGCTCCGGGTGTGCGAAGCCGGCGTCCACTCAGGCAGGCCCAGATCACGGTTGAAGATGTAGAAGGCGAGCCGGGCTGGTACAAGGTGGATATGAAGGTTCGTCCGCATTTCAAGTATATGGGGGCCTTCTTTACCCTTTCACTGGTCGGTAAGCTGGATAAGTCGTAGAGATTGCCGCGTGGCAGTAAACTGGGGGCCGACGTTTACCTTCCCGAAAGCTTTAAGCTTTCGGGAAGGTCAGACCACGTGTCCTTACTGATACGCTACGTTGCATTACGGATTTAGATTCCGGGTCCAGGATTTTCTTTAATCCGCAATCCGAAATCCGAAATCCGAAATTAAAATAAGGAGGTATGTTGCTATGCCAATGCCGTTTCATATGGAACCAACCGGGAACAATCAGGGCAAGATCGATGGGTCTTGTGAGCAAGCAGGAAGGGAAGCGACCATTCTTTGTCAGGCCTTCAAGCATGAGGTTCGGATCCCACGCGATCCGCAAAGCGGTTTGCCAACCGGCAAGCGTGTCCACGAGCCCCTCACCATTACCAAGGTCTATGATAAGGCGTCACCGAAACTTTATCAGGCCCTCTGTACCGGAGAGCGGTTTTCCGATGTAACCCTCAAGTGGTACCGGATAGACCCTACCGGTATGGAAGAACACTATTTTACCATCAAGCTGGAGAATGCCATCATCGTATCGATGAGGCCCTGGACGCCTAACTGTCTGGACCCGGCCACTGAGAGCTTTCAACATATGGAGGATGTTTCTTTCACCTATGAGAAAATCATCTGGACATGGGAACCGGATGGAATTGAGTCTGAGGACTCATGGTTAGTGCCGGTGTAACTTAGTTTTGAATCTCGATTTTCAAGGTGGCTTAGTGTCTGGTCTCGTCTCGCAGAAACCAGGTTTCTTGAAGAAACCTGGTTTCTGCGGAATATACTCAACGCGGGCATAATCTGCGATTTTGTACCTTCTTAATAACTTGGGGCAATCTGTGTTGTAAGTTGTAAGTTGTAGGTTACGCCTACTAC
>JASEGY010000536.1 GCA_030019105.1 bacterium
GCCTGAACTCCAAAGGATAGCCAACCCCAAAATCTTTTTCTTAAACACTATAGTTTTACCCCAACCTATCCTCTATTGGCTTCTTTGCGGCTCTGCGTCTTTGCGAGAGACTGAATTGATCCGGTTAGAAAGCCCCCTGGCAGACACGGCTGTATTTTCGGCCAGGGCGGATATGACCGCTGCCCCGTCAGCCCCGGCTTCAATGACCTCAGCCAGGTTCTCTTCACAGATACCACCAATGGCGATTAAAGGAAGGCTAACTGTCTTCTTGATTTTCCTGATGAGATCAACCCCTACCGGCTCACCGGCTTCCGGTTTGGTCGAAGTGCGATAGATGGGACCTACGGCAATATAGTCAGCCCCTTCAGCCTGGGCCTGCTCGGCCTGGGCCGGAGAATGAGTCGAACAGCCAATAATGTATTCATGACCAAGTACTTTTCGGGCTAAAGGAAGGGGCATGTCATCCTGTCCTAAATGAACCCCGTCCGCAGAAATAGCAGCTACAGTCGCCGGATCATCATTTATGATCAGGGGAATATCTGCCGGCCTGGTCAACCGGAGGAGGGCCATCCCTATTTTTACCCGCTCAGAAGCAGTCATTGATTTGCCCCGAAGTTGAATCACCTGCACTCCTCCGGCGATCATTTCTCCGGCTGCCTCCAGGATATTATCCCTTTTAAAAACCCCATCATCAAGAATAGCATAAAGGCCCCCTATTCTGAGGGGGCCTCTGGTCAAAATCCGTATTAGCTTTTTTTCTATATTATATAATCTAAAACGAAGTTCTTCAAATTGAGGAGCTAAAGCCGGGGAGCTAATTTTACTGCTTTCTTCCAGAACCCTGATTGCTTCCTGAGCCCGGCCCAGATTGGCCCGCACTACGTCGTCCCAATTTTCTCTTCCTTCCTTCTCTATCTTGACTGATCGTCCTACATCCAGTTCGCTTTCTCGAACCCCAAGAAGCGTTTTTCCCGGGAAAGCTTCAGATATCCGCTTGATATCGTGCCTTGCTTTCTTCAGTTCCTGACTGAGAGGAAGGGAGTTAAGTACGAACCTGGCCACCTCTTCCGCGACCCTTATCCCTTCCCTGGCCCGGTTCAGATTGGCATCAATGATCCGGTAAACCTCCCGATTGCGGATTTCGGATTGCGGATTGCGGATCGCGGATTGGTTTAAATTAGCGCCGATGATCCCAAATACCTCTCTTCCCCGTTTAGGGCTTGACTCCTAATGCCTTATCGATTTCTTTCTGAAGTTCCTCAGCACCTCGCTGATATTTAACGGCCTGCATATTAAAATAGAAACCGATAATAAAAACTATACCACCCACTATAGCTGTCACTATCCATTCAAAATCATTCCGTTCATATCCCACCCAGCCTGCAGCAATTATCATAGCAAGCATTATGCCGAATGTTATCCATTCAAAACGACTCATTCCTTCTATTTCTCCATCAGCATCTTACCGGCCAGGGAGCCTCCCGCAATGCACCCCACTAAGATCACCGTCTTCCAAAGACCTAAGGTGAGTAAAAGCACGGCCGCCAGTAAGCCGAGTCCAGCGCCAATAGCCCCCCCCGGGCAAGCATTTATCAACTCCATAATTCTTTCCTTCCAATTATCCATAGATATCGCCTCCCTCAGTCAATCTCTTTTTATTATCTTTTAATCGAACTCCTTCCGTATGCAAGATTTTGACTATAAGAATTCTCACCTCTTCACACTTAGGGACACCTATTATTTCTTCCAGATAGGCCTTAATTTTTTCCTGAAGTGCAGTCATCGCTTCAGGAATAGGGATCTCAGTCCAGATCACGGCCTTAAGAATAACCTTTAAACCCTTTCGTGAAGATTTAATTCTTGACCATTTTATCTCTTTCACATAAGGCTCTTTTGTTCCAACTTGCTTGATAGTTTCGATCAGGGTCGTTCCGGATATTTTCACTTCTCCCAGGGGATTATGCAGGGTCACCCCTTGTTTTTCCTGTTGACCAAGCTTGTAGTCAATATGGATAACAAAAAGACATACCACCCAGAGAATAAGACCGGCTAAGGCCAGACTATCCTTACTGGTCGGGGTTTGCCAGAAGGTCGTTACCATTTCGGGGGTAATAAATTCTAAAGATATGGCTATCACGCCAAGGCCAATGACGAAGAGAATCATTACTGATAAGGCGACACTAACCCGATAAGCAAAATTCATTTTTCCATCTCCCTCTTCTGATTTCGGATTGCGGATTGCGGATTTCGGATTGTTTTCACGCTGCCACTTCGGTTCAGATATCGCGGGGCAGCTTTCCAATATCGACTCCTTAGAGCCTATCCCAAAACCTTTCGACCTGTGCAAACAGAATTCACCACGGAAACACGGAGGCACGGAGAAAAGCATTAGTTGTATCAATAGGTTATACTCAGCACGGTCATAAATAGTGATTTTGAATAGGTTGTAAGTTGTAGGT
>JASEGY010000537.1 GCA_030019105.1 bacterium
AAGGGGTGTTTTTGCCTCCTTTGATTCCTGGACACTTTGTGGTGAGCGCATTCCATGGCACATGGTTGTAGCTGCGACCCTTGTGGTCGCTCATTGGTCGTCCATTAGGCAGGGACAAGCCCTGCCGCTACAGTTGCCCCCTTCTTCTACCGGAAAGTGCCAGAGATCAAAAGGCCATTTTAGGGCACTCAAGGCCTACTTTGGAAATCTCTGATCCTCTTCAAATCTAATGGTAACTCGGGACACCCCCTCAAATTACGTTGATATATGTTATGGTCAATATAGAGAAGTCTTAGATTGTCAATTCCTACTTTTTTACTTACCATTAAATTTGAAGAGGATACCTAAATTTCTCGAATGATGTTTTTATCTATGCCCTGGCAATTGGATGATGGGGGTGATGCCTGGTTAAAGATACTTAACTGCAGGTAGATAGGCTGTAGGCATTTAGACTGTAGGGAGGAATCGTGCGTGATCATACGAAGCTCATGTCCTGATTCGGTCGAGGCACAAAAACTAACAGCCTTTAACCTAAACAACTTGAGTAGTTACGCTGTTATTAGGGTAGGGTTGGTCCTGCCGGAGATTAACAAAGAGGAGGTTACATTATGCGTAGTAAACACACATTGATTGCTGTTGTATTGGTCACACTGAAATGAATTTAGCCAAAGAGTTGACTTTCCAAAATCGACTTGCTATTCATGTCCTGACAAAAGAGGCTAAGGAGGTCATAAGATGTTAAAAGCAGTGAGGGCTATTTATGATAATGGAGAAGTTGAGCTTTTAGAGAAGAAACCAAAGGGAAGATATGGAGCGGTTGTTATCTTTTTAGAGACGTTACCGGATGATGAGTTGGAGGATATGATTTTAGCTAAAGAGTTAGGATTAGAGAAAGACTACGAGGATGCCATAACTCTTCTTAAAAAAGGTAAAATGGCCGGGTCAAATCAGGTAAAGCAGAGGTTAGAGGAGAAGGTTATTGGCTGAATATGAGATTTTTTATTATCCAAAGGCAGAAAACGACCTGGATTCCTTAGAGCCGAATGAAGCATTAAAGGTAGCAGGTGAAATTGAAAAGTTCTTATCCTTAAGTCCATTTCCTTATAAAAAGCGAAAAAAGAAGATTCAGGGTGTTATGTATCCTCTTTACCGCCTGCGAGTTGACACAAAGAATGATAGTTATCGTATCTTCTACATGATAGAGAAGAAAAAGGTGGTTATCCTTAGAATTGTTACAAAGAAAGATGCAGAAAGAACAATTAGAAATTTGAAAAAATATAGATAGAATCAGGAGAGAGGAGGTTTTGATGAGAAGATTTTTTAAGGGTTTGTTGGGGGTTGGTTTGTTTGGCTTGGGTGGAAGTTCTGGGGAGGAGACGGTGATTAATGTCCTGGCCGGGCATGAGGGTCAGAGAAGGGCTAAGTGGGGAACTGTTCCCTTTGGGCTGGCTCTTTTTCTTGGGCTTGGGCTGTGCTTGGGTTTGGCTGCTGTTCGGGCACCGGATGTTATGTCCGGTAAGTGGACGGTCTCTGATCCAATATAGGATAAAGGAACAGGTGAGAGAGGGCATAAACAATATCAGGAGTGGTTAAGTGAAGAGGTAGAAGGAGAAGAGGAACTTTTTAGAAATGCAGGTCAGGCATTAGGGAGGGAAGGATTTCTGGCCCGACTTGTTCGTGTTGGAGACCGAGATATGCCTCGGCATCAAGGTAGACCTCGAAAATGAGGAAGGGGATATTTTATTTATTAGTGTCTAACATTGAAGGAGTTGCATAAACTGTCCCCTTTTTCCTTTGATTTCCGGACATTTTCCAGGACGTTAGGCTGACTTGGTCGGTGTGCCCTGGAATGCGCTCACCACAAAGTGTCCAGAAATCAAAGGAGGCATTATTACCCCTTTTGAAGCACTTTGGAAATCTCTGAGAAGAAAAACTTAGGATTGATCCCCGGTGTCTTCGAGTCTTTGTGGCAAAAAAAGCCCTGCCCTTTTGTGGTGAGGGAACAACATACAAGAAAGGCTGCCGATGGAGAGAAACTAAAGCAAGAACATCCCCCTTTGTCGATATCCATTTAGCGTCTGACCTATTTTGACCCAAGCCCTTTTTTACTTGACTTTTGAAGTTGAAGAGACTATAATGGATTTCAGTGGCAACCAACGTGAAAAGAATACTTGACGAGAAAAACTATGACAAATCAAGATAGATACTGGGCTTATTTTGATGAAGCCTGGAAGAAAATTATAGAGCGGTTCTTTCCGCAGCTTTTACGGTTCTTCGTTCCCGATCTCTACGAAGATGTAGACTTCTCAAAGGGAATTACCTTCCTGGATAAGGAAATGGAACAGTTGTCTAAAAGGAGCGTAAAAGGGGCAAAATATGTTGATAAGCTGGCCAAAGTTTACCTTAAATCTGGAGAGGAACAATGGATTCTGGTTCATATAGAAGTT
>JASEGY010000538.1 GCA_030019105.1 bacterium
TAAGCTTAAAAAATAGACAAAACCGATAGCGCCCTGTCGAAATCCACGTTATAAAAGACCTCAAAGGGTTATATCAGGATAATATCATTGTCTTGCACGGTCAGAGAAGGACAGGCAAGACCTCTATACTTTATCATCTTACTCATAAATTGGGGGAGGATTATCTGCCGGTATTTATTGACCTCCAGGGATTCGCAGATACTGGAATGGATTCCTTCTTTTACCTGCTGGCCCTACAGATTTTCTTTGCTTTAGAAGATAGGGAGATTGAATTTGATAAGCCTCAGAGGGAAGACTTTAAAGAATCACCGGGCATTTCTTTTAGAGATGAATTCCTCAGGAGAGTCCAGAAGAAAATTGGGGATAGAAGGCTTTTATTGCTGGTTGATGAATTTGAGGTCTTACAGGAAAGAGTAGCCGAAGGAAAAATTGATAAAAGCATCTTTGGATTCTTGAGAAATCTAATGCAACATAGTGATAAGCTGGGCTTCATCTTCTGTGGAGTCCATCAATTGGAGGAGTTGGCCTCAGATTACTGGTCGGTCTTCTTCAATATTGCCCTCTACAAAAAGGTCGGGTTTTTTAACTCGGATGAGACCAGAAAATTAATCTGCGAACCGGTTAAAGGAAATTTAGAATATGACGACCTGGCCATAGAAAAGATCGAACGGCTTACCTGCGGTCATCCCTATTTTACCCAGCTTTTCTGTTTTCAATTGGTTAATTTTTGCAATGAGAAAAAGAAGAACTATGCGACTATCCAGGATGTAAATGAAGTAGTCGAAAAGGTTATGGATATGGGGGTGATAAATATCCAATATATCTGGCTTCAATCGTCTATGGAAGAAAAAGAAGTATTAGCCACCTTGAGCTCTCTGTTGAGAAATAAAGTGATAGCTACCTATGAGGATATAGAAGACCTTTTACATAAGTATGACCTTTCCTTGAATTTAGCCGAAGTGACAAATAAGCTAATCTTGCGAGATATAGTGGAAAAGGATAATAACCGCTATAACTTTAAAATGGAGCTTCTTAATTCCTGGGTGGAAAAGAACAAAGGCATCCAGGATGTGCTCCGTGAGGAGGAAGTCTATGCCCAATAATGACATTAACCCATTTTATCGCCGTAAGACTCTTACAGATATAAATCAATTTTACGGCAGGAAAGAAGAGATAAAAAAGGTATTTAGCTTGATAAGAGTAGCAGAATCTTGTTCTCTTATCGGAGAGAGAAGAATTGGCAAAAGTTCTTTCCTGCAATATATTATTCATCCGCAGACTCGAGCAAGTTATGGCTTACCATTGGAAAGATATATTGTGGGATATTTTGACTTTTTAGGATATACAAATCTAACCCCGAGTGATTTTTGGAACTTAATTCTGGAAGAATTGAGCTATGAAATTAACGATGAGAAACTGAGTTTAAAAATAGAGGAGATGAGAAAGAGCGAGATTAAGCTGCAGGACTTGTCAAGATTAATGAAAGAGTTACACCAAAAAGGATTCCAGACCACTATTCTTCTTGACGAATTTGAATATGCGGCCTCCAATCCAAACTTTGATCTCTCCTTCTTTGGAGGTTTAAGAAATCTATCTACTAATTGTGGCCTGGCCTATGTGATAGCCAGTACCAATGACCTTCTCGAACTCTATTATGTTAAGAATGTGATCGGTTCTCCCTTCTTCAATATCTTCACTAATGTCTTCTTAGGCCCCTTTCCTGAAGACGAAGCCCTTGAATTGATTAAAAGCCCGTTAGAAGAAAGCTGCGTTTCTTTTAGTGAGAAGGATGTAGACTTTATTTTCAAAATTGCGGGCCTTCATCCCTTCTTTTTGCAACTGGCATGCTATCATCTCTTTGATGCTTACAAGTCTAAACAGCTAAAAGAAGAGGAAGCAAGATTTAGACATACACTGGCGAACTTTAAAAATGATGCCTTGCGGCATTTTAAATACTATTGGGATAACTCAAATGATGAAGAGAAGATTATCTTTGCTGCCCTATCCATCCTGGAACAAAGGGATAGCAGAGGGTTTAGAAGGGGTGAGCTGGAAGGCGTTTTAGATGAAAAGCAGTTAAAGAGCTTAGAAAATAGGGGGTTGATCAAAAATGCTGTTTCACCGCAGACCGGGGCCAAACCAGAAGTAATGGTGTTCTCTTCCGCCTTTGGGGAGTGGATTGTTGAGGAGATTACCTCTCAGCGGGGGACAGTGAGTTTTGAGGAGTGGGTAGATAAAGTAAAACCTAAGGGTAGGATAAACGAAGCTGCTTCAGCCGTCAGGAATACCCTGTCTAAGGTGAATCCCAGGTATTGGGAGATGTTGACCAGGTGGGTGTCTCAGCCTGGTAATCTGGATAAGGGCAAAAAGTTATTGGAGACAATGTTTACTGGTATACTCAACGCGGGCATAATCTGCGATTTTGTATTTTCTCAATAACTCAG
>JASEGY010000539.1 GCA_030019105.1 bacterium
GCAATCGTAACATTCTCGCGGACAACGCAAATGTTGCGGGGTAATAGTATAGTGGATATCATCCAGCTTAAGACCAAATTCGGTAATGATATTGGCGCTGATCGACCCCTGCATTGGTTCCAACTTAGCCTTGTAAAGTTCATCAAGGGTATCAGCAAGACGATCATCCGTCCAATCGGAAGGCTGATAATTGGGAAAGATATGATCCAAAGCAGTGATTTCCTCTGCCCACTTTTCCATTTGGTACAATGCCCGTCCTCCATTAAGCAAATAAATCATCAGAGCAGCTACCGCCTCCCCGTGGCTAATCTTTCGATTCGGATGCGAAGGGACTATCCGATCAATAATGGACACGACCCCCATCTTATTAATATAATGATCCAGAATGGGACCAGAATCCACCTTCCGAGTGATAACTTTGGGAAGGGACTCTTCCTCCAACGGCTTGTCCTTGCCACGTCTTTTTTGTCTCTGGCAAATCTGGACCTTACGAGACTTCTGGCGTCGAGACCGAGTTCTTCGGGCTTTTTTGCAACTCGAGCCCTGGCCAGGGTTTCGCTGAGGCTTAGGAACACGCGGAGGTTTGACTTCCTCAGCGCAACGGTATGGCCCAAGCTGAGATGTTGTATGCTTACCGCCTGTCTGAGTCTTCCCTGACTGGACAGATACCTCTGCCACTCCCAGAGGAGCTGCCTTTACCTCTACCGTCCCAACTACCCAAAGCATAGAAACCAGTGCTGCACTAAATATCCATCCCCATATCTGGTCTATCCTTCTTTCTCTAAAAAACATAGCTTTCTCACCTCCGATAAAGTCGGTCAATACTATCTTTATCGGCAGGGAGAAATCATTTCTTTTCACATTTCTTTAAAATTAGTAATTTCCAACCAAGGGCTGTCGAAATCCACGTTATAAATCCCCCTCATTTCTTCTACAAATCACGAACGGTCTCGTTGATGTGATTGAGCATGTTGGGAAATTTTGCCTTGACACCGTCTGTCGTATAGTCGATTCGGGGATAGTGCTCGTTCCGACTTTTATCGCTGCTTTTGACACTGTCACAAACCCTGTAGGAGCTCAAACTGACGGACTGTTTGATGATGCCAGCTTTTCGACTTTCATCGACTGGTACAAGGCGGAGTGCGAAATACTTCCAAAGCTGTGGGAGAGCGGCGCTCTGCTCGCTACGGGTACTGATAGTGGATTCCCTGGAACAACCTGCGATTCGCTGTTTCGCGAGATGATGGGTTGGAGAATGATAGGTATCCCCATGAAGGATGTCCTAATGGCTGCAACTGAGGGAGCCGCACTCGCTGTAGGCAAGGAGAAGGTCCTTGGCAAACTGGAAGAAGGCTACGCGGCTGATTTCATTGTGCTGCCATCTGATCCACTTAAGGAGCCTTCAGTTTTGGCACAGCCGATTGAGGTGTGGATTGAGGGTGAGCGAGTACATTAGGTTGCCTGTGTCTGGCGGGGAACAGATTTCGGTCCGCAGGCTGACTGCGGTCGACGTGCTGGACCTCTTGGGAATAGGCGTTTCCCAACCGGAATTCGAATGTGCGGAATTGCCGGATTCATGGAAAGAGGAGGAACTGCGTCTCTGGCTGCAAAGTGAATTCGATATTTGTCTGGGGGCATACGACATAGGTGGCCAGTTGGTGGGGGACTGCTTGTCACACGTTCATGTGGAGGCCAACAAGGTTCATATTGAGAATGTCTTCGTGACCCCGAAGTTTCGCCGGAAAGGGATCGCCAGCGGCATGCTTCGGATACTCAAGAATTCATATGAGAATGCCTTTCCCGATAAACGGTTTCGTCTCATTGGGGTGGTACTCTGTTCAAACCGGAAGGCAATCAGAACCTTCGAAAAAGCCGGTTTTGGGATCGGCGAGAAGTGCTATTGGCTGCAAGCATAGAAGAGAAAAGGAAGAGAAAAGGGGACGTTTTATTCAACCCATTCAAGAGAAAAGGGGACGTTTTGTTCAACCCATTCAATATCAAAGACTAACAAATAAAATATCCCCTTTTTTGCTTCTTCCTTTCCCCTTATTTCTCCTCTTCCTCTTCCCTTTTCTTTCCAAGATTTGACCATATCCTAACATCCTAACAGGGAGCATTTTGAAAAAGCTCCTTAAGGGTGCAATAAGGGTACAACCTGAAGAAATTGTCTAATATCGTCTATACATAGCAAGGGTAGCCTGCTTAGCACAAATAGCTTACCCTTTACTCTGCTATGCATAAATGGTATAGGGAACTTTTAGGGAACGCTCCCTTCAGGGATTTGGAAGAAAATAATAAGGAAAGAAGACGCTTTACGCAACTATTGATATAATGATTAGTTGCAACCTAATTGCTTCTTTAATCACCTTTTCTTTTGGAAAAAAATAAGTATCCTCTTCAAATCTAAGGGTAAGAGCCAAAGGGTTCAAAGTTCAGGGTTCA
>JASEGY010000053.1 GCA_030019105.1 bacterium
TAGCCTATCTTGAATTCGCTTACCCCAAAATATTTATCTTAAGAGCTATAGTTTTCAAACAACTGATTGATGATGGTACTCATCTCTACAGTGTGTTTCCGATATTGAGCCGCACCGGACTGAACCTTCTCCCGGATCCCGCTGAACAGATGCCATATTGAGTTATGTTCTCCCTCCGGCATCTCACTCAAGACAAGAAGTCGCACCCGATGAGAGCCCCAAACCACCTCATACACACCCGCCTCTAACGCCTTCAACCTCACTTGATCACTCAGCTTCTGCGGGAAGCGGGTACTGATCCCATAGAGTTGAAATTGATCCTTCGGCAAAAGCTCGCTTAAGGAGGGACTGACCTGTTTGCGGTAATTGACGTAGTGTCCGGTCAGTTCGTCAAGTGTCCAGTCGCCGAGTGGTTCCCGCATCGATTTGTAACTAAGCAGGTTGTGTTCGGCTAAATTATAGAGTCCATCAGGCATCCGGCCCGGAAATTCGCCGGTCTGCTTTTTTAGGATAACCACATCAAGTAGTTGCCGTTTCAGGGAAAGGTCTTTTTCCAGCTCGACGACAAACGGAGAACCGGCGAAAAAGTCAGTCAGGGCCAGCCCAAAGAGACGATGCCAATCAATCACGTTTTCCCTCCCTAAAAGATAACATGCAACCAACCGTTTTTAATTATATCATAAAATGGATATAGTTGTCAAAATAAAATTGCTCTCCCATTTAAAAGGGTTGACGAAAACAAAAAAAGCGGGTATACTTATCAGAGACGAGAGAGGAAACTCATCTCTCATCCCTTTTCCCTTTTCTAACTCGAAACCCGAAACCCGAAACTTATTTTCGTTTGTTTGCGGCGGGAGCCCTGGCTATGCCTCATTTAAAAAGATTTTCTCAGATAGAAAAAATAGACGATTTCTCCTTTCACAGGGAGCCCCAACATGAATACCAGGTTCAATTCGACCGGGAATTCATCCTGAAGGGTCTTGTCAAGCCCAAGCCTTTAGATGATCTTGAGTCCACTATCCCCAGAGTTCTGTCTGAAGAGACAAAGCGAGCGGTTATAAACGTAATAAAAAAGACCTGTAATGACATTAAAGTTGGAAAGACCATTGATTCCACGCCGGCAAAAAAAATATCCGAAAAGTTAGTGAAAGAGGTCATATCTAATCGAAAGGCTATGCTCGAGTTGTTTCAAATGAAGAGTTTTGAAGAGTATACCTTTGTTCATTCTATTAATGTATGTCTTATCAGTATCCTGGTGGGGATAGAAATGGGCTATACAGAATCAGACTTAAAAAAATTGGCCGGCGGGGCTCTTTTTCATGATATAGGAAGATTGAAACTACCAAAGGAGCTTTTAGACTGTTCGAGGTCACTGACACCTAAAGAACTTTCCGAGATAAAACAGCATCCGATCTATGGGTTAGAGATTATAAAAGATGATGAAATAGACGAAATCTCAAGGGTGATTATTCTTCAACATCATGAACGAAATAATGGGCAAGGTTATCCTTATGGACTTAAGGGAACTGAAATACATCCGGCTGCTGTTATATGCGGTCTGGCTGATGTTTATGATGCCTTGACTTCAAAGAGACCTTACCGAAACGCCCTTATGCCTTATGAGGCTATGAAACATATTGTTATCGCCAGCGCCGATAACTTTAGACCTGAAATAACCGGCTGCTTTCTACGTTCCCTTTCTATCTATCCTATGGGCAGCTTAGTTAAATTAAATACCGGAGAAATCGGGCGTGTTGTTAGAGCTAACAGAAAGGCTGTAATGAGGCCGGTAGTAAGATTTCTTTTAGACTATGAAGGGGAACCATTTGCTGACCTTATCGAGATTGATCTTACTCAGCACCCTCACCGGTATATTGCCGAAGCAGTTAATGAGGAAGTTTTAAAAGCAAAGGCAAGCGGGTAAGTTTCGAGTTTCGAGTCTCGAGTTATGAAACTCGAAACTGGGGGATGGTTCACTTTAGTGTGAAGCTTGCGGGTATGTGGATAACTGTTTGTAGTAGCAAAGCTTGCTTTGCTTGAGTAGGATTAGCAGAGCAAGCTCTGCGACTACAAGTTGCCCGGAAGAAATCACAGGAAAAACGATGAAAATGAACCGTCCCGAAACTGGCCACTCGAAACTCGAAACCCGAAACTGGTCACCCGAAACCCGAAAGAGGAGAGTAATAATGACCACTATGTATGGGAGAAAAGATATCTTATCCGAACTGATCGGAAAATTGGATGAACCACATTCTTTTACTCCTGTTTATGGCCATGAAGGTATCGGAAAATCAACCCTTCTTAGAGCATTTTATGAATCTCTTTTGAAAAAAGAGGACGTGGTGGTGGGTTATACCCAACCACGTTATAGTGAGCAGCCTTTCAGTAAACTTTTGGTTTCGCTGCTAACCAACCTTCACTACCGATGCTACGAAAAAGGTGGGTCAGGCCGGTTGAGAGAAATAATAGCTAATCTGAAAACAGCCCTGGGACAGTTAGGATCAGATCAAGCAGTTATGGCCCTCTTTGGAACTGCTATTAGCTCTTTACTCCAGACCGGTTCAAAAGAAGTTGCTCGACTTTTAGAGCCTTTTGCCTATCAAGGACAAATCAATTTCGCATTTTCTCCTGAATTATCGCTAGATCCTATGGTGCCGCTGGTCAGAATCTTTAGCCAGGTAATACCCGGCTATAAAATTGTCTTCATTATAGACGAAATAGAGGATGACACAATCTGGATGCCGGAAAATTGGACAATGGACAGGCTTCATATTTACCTTGCCCAGGACGCTGAATGGAAAACAGGTGGAGGGATTAAATTGCCCCCACTTTCTGATTCGGAAGTAGAAACGTATATTAAGGAAGCTGCCCCTGAGCTTTTGTACCGGTACAAAAAAGAGTATCTTGCCAGGGTTACAGAGGGAATTCCTTTTATTATTCACGAAATAGTTAAAAGAAAAATTACCACACTAACTGAGATTGAAACGATTTCTTCTAAACTGGTCATAAAGGATTATTCACTTATCAAAGAAGCTTTAGCCGATTATGATCAACAGCGGCAAGAAATATTGCTGCTTATGGCTGTTTTAAAGTATCCTCTTCCCTTAGAGAACTTAGCCCAACTCTTAAATTGTAAGCAGGACAAACTTCTTAACTTCCTTCAAGAATTCGAAGATGATCTTTTCCTGAACCGGCTCTACTTAGAAAGAGAAAATTTCTTCTGGTTCTCCAGCCAGGGGAAGCAAAAAGCCGTTCTGGATTTCGGGAAAGAATCTGTGGGGTTAACATCCTTTCACCGTAAGGCATCTGATTATTTTGCCGGATGCGTTACTCTCCCTACGATGGAAGAATATTCCTCTTTCCGGCCTAACCTGGCTACTGCGGCCTATCACTACCAGGCAGCCGGTGATAAAGAAGCGGCTGAATTCTATCATCTTGCCCTGTCCCAAAGATATCCCTGGAAGACCCTGTCGGCTCATCCCTATCTCGGCTCTCTTAAAACTCCCCTTAAGATTATAATCTACTATTACTTAATCAAAACAGGGCAAGCCGACCTCTCTATTTTCCAAGATCTCATCCAGGATAAGGAAGCATCAGAAGAACTAAAGGTGGAATATGCCAGGGTTCTCTTTTACCTGGCCAACTATGCCGGCCACGAAAGAAAGATCAACCGGTTAATGGACATAATGGATCTAATTAAAGAGCTTTCATCCGAAAATCCCCATCTCTATAAAATCAAAGTCATTTATGCCCATACTCTAACTAATGCCTCTTTTGATCTTGTTAGAGAAAAGGAATTCAAATATCTTCAGATTGTGATTACCCGGTTTACCTACCTGGCAGAGGCCAATAAAGATATTGAAATAATCAATATCCTGTATGCCAAATCACTGGCTTACGCCTCTCAGCAGTTAGGCGGCGTAAAAACAATGATCCAGACTATAAAAGATTTAGTCGAAAAGAACCCAAAATCAGTTAAGGTCAGAGTTAATTACCTCTATGCACTTGTCAATTTAAGCTTTGATTTAGAACGGAAAAATAAGGTAGAAGAAATCGAAGAAGTAAGGCAGGAGATAGAAACACTTGCCGGTAAAGATCTGAATTTTGGGGAGGAGAGGATAGCGCTGGCAAAAATTATCGCTAACGCTTCCCTGAGCTTAGGGCGCAGTGGTAAATTTAAAGAATTAGAAGATAATCTGGCCCGGTTGGCGGCTATGAGCGACCAGAAGAATACATGGTTGAAGGGGGAAATAATGACGATCTACGGTCAAACCCTGGCCAACGCCGCTTCAGATTTTGGGAAAACAGCAGAGTTTGATCACCTGGAAAGGGTTATTGATAAGATTGAGTCCTTATCCAAAGAAAACCCCAAGCTTAATTTTATTTACGGTCAAGCCATGGCCAACGCTTGTCTGGATTGTGGAAACCGGAACAAAAAGGAAGCAAGAGAGCGATATCAGAATACCCTCGAAACCCTGACCCAAATAATCGGGCCTTCTCAGGAAGAACTTAAGGTCCTCTATGTCAAAACCCTGGTGTGGAATATAATGACTTTAAATAAGCAGAAAAGAATCGATCAAATACTGACTGAAACCGATCGACTCAATAAATTACTCGAAAATGCCGAATCTTCTCTCGAGGTACTAACTATACTTAGACAGACTTTATTTAATCTGATCAACTATCTTGGCGGTTTAAAACAATGGGAATATCTCAAGAAAGAATTAACCGGATTGGAAAAACTTCAGGGCCCTTCCGGAGATGGGAAAAGAATTTATTGGCAGGCCCTTTTCAATACAAGTTTCTTTTTTGGTCAAGAAAGTAGATTTGATGATATGAAAGCATATCTCAATATCCTTCAAACCATAACCCAAAGAGAAAAGGAGGCAAAAGATATCTACCTGGGGGCATTGATCAATGCCTGTTTTTATTTGGGGAAAAACGGTCGATTTGCTGAAATGAACTCTTATCTCACTTCCTTAACTCAAGCTGCGGCACAAGGGGAAACTGAAGCAGTCAGGGCTTATAGCTATGGCCTTCTTAATGCTTCTGAAACACTGGGCAAGGCCGGACGCTTTGAAGAACTGAAAGAAGTAACGCAAAAAATGAGCGCACTTATGAGTAAATACCCTGAGGAAGAGTCGCTAAAAATAATTTATGCTAAGATCCTGGTCAATGCCTATCATGATTTTGGCCTTGATCATCATTTCGGCCATTGTGACCGACCAGAAACCAGGTTTCTTGAAGAAACCTGGTTTCTTCGGTGCTTGAGTGGCCGAAACGATGACCATTGCCATGATTTTTCTCGAAGCCAAAAGCTGATAGAATTGAATGCAGTAATTAATGAGATGGAACAGATGTCAATGCGGGATGGAAAGGTGAAAGCCTTTCTGAGAGAGCTTAACTTTCCTTTCTGAGGAGAGCTGAGTTAAGGTAACTCATAAGTTTCGGGTTAATCTTTCTGTCCCTTGTGTCCCTTGTGTCCCTTGTATCCCTTGTGTCCTTTGTGTCCTTTGTGTCCTTTGTGTTCTTTGTGTCCCTTGTGTCCCTTGTGTCCTTTGTAGTCTTTGAGGAGAACAAATGTCTGATTCAATAATCATTGCCCTGAGTTTAACCTGTGGAATCTTGATCGGTATTGGGCTTGTCCGATGGTTATTTATTGTTAAGCCTCAACCGCCTAAAGAAAAAACCCGGCCGGAACTGTTCCTGGATAAAGAGGGGGAAAAGGGGGCGGAAGGAAAAGGCGACCTGGAAGAGTTGATTTCAGCCTTTAATAAGATGTTAGACTCTTTGAGGAGAAGTGAGGTTTATGTAGAAAATATTATTCAAAATATGGCCGATAGCCTTATTATCACAGATATAGAAGGGAGAATAACGCGAGTCAATCGAGCGACTGAATTGCTCTCAGGTTATAATGAAGCTGAAATTAAAGGTAAATCGATCAGGAGTCTTTTTGTAGAAGGGGATAAACTCACTATTGAGAAAGGTCTGATTAAAGCCCCTTCGGATTTATCTTACTTAGCCCAAAATGGCCAATCTATTCCTGTGAGCGTAAAGTGTTCAGAACTTAAGTTAGCCGAAGGAGAACCTATTGGGGCGGTTACTATTGGTCGAGACCTGAGAGAGATGAAAAAGCTGATCGACAATCTGGCTAAGGCTAATGAGGAACTGAAGGAACTGGATGAATTAAAGTCGGATTTTGTCTCCATTGCCTCCCATGAACTGAGGGCTCCGCTCACCTCTATTAAGGGATTCTCTGATCTTCTCTTAGATAAGGTGGTCGGCGAAGTAAATGAAAAACAGCAGCGGTACCTGACCAAGATAAGTACAAATACTGACCGTCTGGCCAGGCTGATTGATAACCTCCTTTCTATATCTAAAATAGAAGCTGGCCGGTTAAAAATGCCGATGAAACTTCTTTTAATTGAACCATTAATTGATGAAGTAATTACCTTTCTTATGCCCCAGTGGAAAGGAAAAGAACTCAAGGTAAGCGCTTATTATCCTGAAGAGCTGCCCGCAGTTTATATCTCTCCTGACGGCCTGAGGCAAGTTATGATTAATCTCTTGAATAATGCTATTAAATTTACCCCGAGGGAGGGCCAAATTAACATTACCGGAGTAGAGAAAGAAACTCATTTAGAAATAAAAGTAAGCGATACGGGGGTGGGTATTGCCCCTGAAAATAGAGAAAGGGTGTTTAAGAAATTCTACCAGGTTACTCCCTCGGCGGATGGAACAGGTCTGGGCCTGGCCATCACGAAGGGATTGGTGGAAGGTTTAAATGGCAAGATCTGGATAGAAGGCGAAGTGGGCAAGGGGACAACCGTGGGATTTACTGTTCCGAAAAGGCAGTGAGTAACAGTTTAGATGGAGGTGATAAAAAATGACTGAAAAACCGCTTTATTTAGTCTTTCTCTGGCACATGCACCAGCCTTATTACAAGGATAACCTTTCCGGCAAATGTATTCTTCCCTGGGTCAGGCTTCACGGAATTAAGGACTACTATGATATGGCCGCTATCCTGGAAGAGTATCCTCAAATACACCAGACATTTAACTTCTCCTCTTCCCTGCTGGAACAAATAGAGCACTATCCGGAGGGTCGGACTGAAGATGAGCATCTTAAGGTAAGTCTCAAGCCGGCAAGTAAGTTAACCATCCGGGATAAAGAATTCATCCTGGAATATTTTTTTATGGCCCACTGGGACAATATGATCAAGGTCCATCCCAGATATGCGGAACTTCTTGAGCGCAGAGGAGAAGAGGCCGGAGAAAGAGAAAAAGCCCTTAATGAATTCAGCGTTCAGGATTTCAGGGACCTGCAGGTCTGGTTTAATCTGGCCTGGTTTGATCCTTTCTTTAAAACCAGAGATGAGACTATTAAGAAACTGGTTGAAAAAAACCGGAACTTTACTGAAGCGGATAAACGAGCAATCCTTGAGAAACAGATGGAGGTTATGGCTCAGATACTACCTATTTATCGAAGGCTCCAGGACGCCGGGCAGATTGAGGTCTCGGTTACGCCTTATTACCATCCTATCCTCCCCTTACTTTGTGATACTGATATTGCCTTGAGGGCTATGCCTGAAGCGTCCATGCCCAGGAACCGGTTTATCCATCCGGAAGACGCTGAAGCCCAGATAGAAATGGCTGTGTCTTATTATCAGAAACATTTTGGCTGCCCGCCCAAAGGGATGTGGCCTTCTGAAGGGTCGGTCAGTGAAGCTGTTGTCCCTATGATGGCTAAGCGGGGGATTAGATGGATAGCTACTGATGAGGCTATTCTGGCCAATACCTTAAAGAATAGCCCCGGGTTTCATGATTTTAGTTTTGAGGTCAAGTTCAGACCTTATCGGATTCGAATAGGAGAACATCAAATAGACTGTATCTTTAGGGACAACACCCTGAGTGATCTGATTGGTTTCCAGTACTGGCAGTGGGAGACAGAAGAAGCAGTAGCTGATCTGATGGGCCGGTTGCATGTCATCCGCAAGATTGTTAACAATGCCCCCGGAGATCACCTGGTGGCTATCATTATGGATGGTGAGAATGCCTGGGAATTTTATAAAAATGATGGTTGGGATTTCCTGGGTTTGCTTTACGAAAAATTAAGCGTCGACCCAGGGATAAAGACAGTCACCGCAAGTGAATATCTAAAGGAGCACCCTCCGGCTGAGACCCTGCCCAGACTATTTCCTGGTTCCTGGATCAATAACAACTTCAAGATCTGGATCGGACATGAGGAGGATAATACTGCCTGGGATTATCTTTATGCCGCCCGTCAGGCCTTAGTTGAATTTGAGCAAAATTCTAAAGGGCAGGCCGATCAAAAGGCAATAGAGCAGGCCTGGCAGGAGATTTACATCGCGGAGGGAAGTGACTGGTGCTGGTGGTATGGTGAGGAACACGGCTCGTACAACGATACGGAGTTTGATCAACTCTTTAGAACACACCTGATGAATGTCTACCGGCTCATTGGCCGGGAAGCGCCGACTTGTCTCGCTGAGCCTATTATTAAGACTCCACATCACGGCCGGGAGTTTTCGACAATGAGATAAAAAGGGGTGCTCATCCGCTACTACTTTGATTATGAAAATCTAATAGAACACGGATAACACGGATACTATACTATTACCCCGCAACATTTGCGTTGTCCGCGAGAATTATGAACATAAAGGCCGGTAATTTGGGGTGGCTTTTGGTCCTTTTGGTTATTTGTGTCCTTGGTTTGGTTGCGGCAGGAGGCCGCGCTAGGGATTACCACGGATAAAATCAGTGCAAATCCGTTAAATCCGTGTTATCCGTGTGCTATTAGACTTTCATAATCAAAGTGGTAGCGGATGAACACCGCAGCCTGTTGGAGGCATAAAAAACACACAATAATGATCGAGGTGTATTATGTTGGCAGTCGTGAAAAAGCACCATACTAATACCACGCTTTTCGAAGTCAAAGGAGATATCCCCGCTGGAGTTATGAACTATCTTCAACGAGAATTCGGACAAGATGTTGCGATTAGTGAGAAGGATGAAGAACTCGTAAATATCTTTGAGACAGACTGGTACAAAGAGATCACTAAAACCACAACTCCTGGGGATACCTTGAAAATTTACCGGGAAAATCTTGGACTAACTCAAACAGCGTTAGGACAGAAACTCGGCAACTTCACAAGACAAAAGATATCCGACATGGAAAATAATAAGTGCAGTATTAGTAAAGAGGTGGCCAAAAAGCTCAGCAAAATATTTGACGTTGCGATGGGGAGATTCCTTTAAGTATTCAGCCATCAGGTGTTAGAAATCAGCCGGAATGCGGATGAGAAAGTAGGCAGGATCGTAATTTCAGGCATAGGATAGGACTCCTGATGACGTTCGGCCGGAAGGCTTGCCGGCAGTTATTTCGCCAATAACCCTGGCTTCCGGGCCTAAGTAGTTAAGGCACTCTTCTGTCTCCCCGGCAGAGAGAATGATGACCATCCCAATCCCCATATTGAAAGTCCGGCACATCTCTTCTTGAGAGATATTTCCCATTTCCTGAAGACTGAGAAAAATAGGCGGGACCGGCCAGGAGCCTTCTTTGATTACTGCCTGGCATCCTTGAGGCAAGATGCGGGGGATATTCTCTGTCATCCCACCACCGGTGATGTGGGCGATTCCTTTAATAGTGAATCGTTCTTTTAAATCGAGGATGGTTTTGACGTAGATTTTGGTTGGGGTAAGGAGTTCTTCGGTGTATTCCTGGGAAGGGATAAGTTTGCGGACCAGAGAATAGCCGTTGGAATGCAGGCCGGAAGAGGGCAGGCCGACAATCTTATCTCCCGTACTAATCCGGCTTCCGTCAATGATCTCACTCTTTTCTACTATCCCCACGGCAAAGCCGGCCAGATCGAATCCATCCCGGTCATAGACCCCCGGCATCTCAGCCGTTTCTCCTCCCAGAAGGGCACAACCCGCCTGCCGGCAGCCCTCGGCGACACCTTTAATCATCGCTTCCGCCCGGCTGATGTTCAGCCTGCCTACGGCCAGATAGTCCAGGAAAAAAAGCGGCTCTGCGCCGGTAACCACCAGGTCATTGACCGACATAGCCACCAGATCGATCCCGATGGTCTCATATTTATTCAGGGCCTCCGCGATTTTTAATTTCGTTCCGACTCCATCACAGCCGGAGACAATGACCGGCTCACGGTAGCTGGCCAATTTGGGCGCAAAAAGCCCGCTGAAGCCGCCTATTTCACTTAGCACCTCTTTCCTGAAGGTGCTTTTAGCCAGGGGTTTGATCCGATCAACCAACCTGTTCCCGGCCTCAATATCCACGCCGGATTGATGATAAGTAGTCGCTGGTTTCGAGTTTATAGTTTCTGGTTTCGGGCTCATATGCAAAGTCGTTAGGGGGGGTATTAGCTTATCAAAATTTCATTAGTCCGAAAATTCAGATTAACTTCTGAGTCTTTCAATAATGCAGTACCAATTAGAGTATCAGTTGCTTCGGATTACCTTCTTCCTTTAAACGAAACATAGGTTCGGTAGCCTATTCTTCCCAGGAAAAATATTTTATTGGGATATTTTTGTCTTCCCTGTTCAGTAGCCTCAACACCTGTTTTTCCAATAAAGTAATCTCCAGTATCCACATCAATAGCTATTACTTCCCCAAGATGTTCCTTTTCTAAGTCTTTAGAAATCTCCTCAAACAGCTTTCGGCCTACACGTCCAATTCTCTTAGGATCGATCACCGTGCTGGGTTCCATAATTTAAAACACCTCCCCTCAATTATTGAGTGATTACCAGTTATTTCTGAGCAATTACTCACCACTCAACCGGATAATTCCCATCAAAACATGCGGTGCAGAACTCGCTGCCGGACTTGGACATTGAATCAAGCAGGCCAAGAATGCTCAAATAGCCTAAGCTGTCTACCCGCATATATTTTCTTATCTCTTCCACGGTATGTGTTGCCGCCAGGAGTTCCTTTCTGGCCGGGGTGTCAATGCCATAAAAACAGGGGAATTGTATCGGGGGAGAACTGACCCTTAAATGCACTGCTGATGCCCCGGCATTGCGCAGCATCTTGATTATTTTACGGCAAGTAGTCCCCCGGACGATGGAATCGTCCACGACCACGACCCGTTTGCCGGCTAAGACATCATCTATCGGGTTTAACTTAATCTGAACCCCCAGTTCCCTGATGGCCTGGGTAGGTGAGATAAATGTCCGGCCAACATACCTGTTTCGGACTAATCCCCAATGGTAAGGGATGCCGGATTCTTTGGCATAACCCATGGCTGCCTGGATGCCGGAGTCAGGGATGGGGATAACTATATCCGCCTCAGCCGGATGTTCCCTGGCCAATTGGCGTCCCATCTCAATTCGAACCAGGTACATGTTTTCTCCGAAGAGCTTTGAATCCGGCCGGGCAAGGTAGATAGTTTCAAAGATACACAAGGCCCGTCGATCAGTTTGATCGGTTATTTTCATGGATCTGAAGCCATTCTCATCAATGATCACCATCTCCCCTGGTTCTACCTCCCTGATCAAAACCCCGCCGACCAGGTCCAGGGCGCAACTCTCTGAGGCCAGGATATAGGAGAAATCAGCCCGGCCAAGACACATGGGCCTGAAGCCATAAGAATCTCTCAGGCCAATTAGTTTATTGGGGGTAAGAAAGACTAAGGAATAGGCCCCTTTGACCTTTTTCAGGATTTCTATAAGAGCTTCCTCCAGCTTTTCTTTTTTAGACCTGGCCAGTAAATGGAGAAAGACCTCGGAATCAGAAGTGGTTTGAAAGATAGCCCCTTCTGCTTCTAATTCTTTTCGAAGGGCTTCACCATTGACTAAGTTTCCATTATGGGCGACAGCTAAGTCCCCTCGGGCACAAGTCACCGTCAGCGGCTGCGCATTTTCTACCCGGCTTCCTCCAGCGGTGGAATAGCGAACGTGGCCAATAGCCGTCTCTCCGTATAAATTACTTAGAGTTTGATCATCGAATATGTCGGCTACCAGGCCCATCTGCTTGTGGGAGAAGAGCCGCTGTCCATTTGAGACAGTAATCCCGGCGCTTTCCTGGCCCCGGTGTTGGAGGGCAAAAAGGCCCAGATAGGTCATTTTGGCTGCCTCAGGATGAGCAAAGATACCAAATATCCCGCATTCTTCTTTTAGCTCATTCATTTTTTACTTAGCTCCCTCCATTATTCTTTCTTAAAGCAAAACCCACAAGTATTGCCTGCTTCCTTCAGACATCTTTCATCTACAGGAAAGGCAATACATTGCGCCGGACGGTTTTCATAAATGAGGCATTCACTTTTTCCTTTAAGCAAGGGGCATCGAAAAACAAGCCGGCAACAAGAACCGCATCTTTGACATTCTCCCTGACGGAGTTCTAATTGTTTTTCAAGATATTTCTTTCTGGCAAGGACAACCCAGAACCGGCGAAGTTTGCCTATCCCTTGTCTGACTTTTTTAGCGATCTTACTCCCTCCCTCATTAAACAGGCTCTATTACTAAGCGGCTTCCTTCAGTCCAGGATTTAACTTTTCTTCCTTTTGGAGCGCCTATTTTAGCCATAAATTTACTGGGCAGACGAAGAAATATCCCCTTTTCATCGACCTTAGTGATAAAGACTGATCTTACCTCTGTAGTTCCTGCTTCCACAACTTCCCAGCCTTCTTCTCCTAAGGTTTTAAAGGCATCATGTGTTTCCCAGAACCTGATTTCGTCTTCCTCTGATTTGAATTCCGGTAATTTTTTCTTGGTCACTTTACTTCACCCTCTCTCTGTATCTTTTACGTTCCGACTGATCCATATCCCTGGCGGTAATCACCCGGAACCGAGTTGCAACTATTTGCTCTATAACTATAAAAAGATAACGTCCTCCTGCACTTTGTCCTAACTTAGCGCGGCCTCTGGCCGCAACCAAACCAATTTTGGATTGCAGATTGCG
>JASEGY010000540.1 GCA_030019105.1 bacterium
TCCGCAATCTGCAATCCAAAATTGGTTTGGTTGCGGCCAGAGGCCGCGCTAAGATCTGGCTAAGATAACCTTTGCCGGTTTGGTGATAGGGTCTATTGTGGCTCCGAAAGGGGCAAAACCTTCAAATATTATCCTGGGGATTATTTTAACAGTGTTGCCAGGCGTGGCTGCTTTTTGGTTAGATCGGTGGAAAGGAGGGAAATAACCGATGTTATCAATGTGGGAGAGTCTCTTGATATTGTCCTCTGTTGGGGTAATAATGGGGCTTCTTGGATTAGCTTTTGCTTACTACGAAGACAGGAAGCTCCATAGAAAGTAAGACTATGATCAATAAAGGCTATTTTGGACAATTTGGGGGCTGTTTTGCCCCGGAGATATTAATGACCACCCTGGAAAAACTGGAGGCTGTTTTCTTTAAGCTCAAGGAAGACCCTTCGTTCTGGCAGGAATATACCCGAATAATGTCTACCTATTCCTGCCGGCCTACTCCGCTCACCTTTTCTCAGAATCTTACGAAGCACTTTGGTGGGGCCAAAATTTACATTAAAAGGGAAGACCTGAATCATACCGGCGCCCACAAGGCGAATAATGTAATGGGACAGGGGCTTTTAGTTAAAAGAATGGGCAAGCCCAGGGTTATTGCCGAGACCGGGGCGGGGCAGCATGGAGTGGCTACGGCCACGATGGCCGCCAAATTTGGCTTTGAGTGTACTATCTACATGGGTGAGGTCGATATGGAGAGGCAAAGCCCTAATGTCTTCTGGATGCAGCAATTAGGGGCTGAAGTGGTTCCGGTAAAGGATGGCACCCGCACCTTAAAGGATGCCATTAATGAGTCCCTTCGTGACTGGGTGACCAATATGGATACGACCCACTATGTGCTGGGAACCGCTTGCGGTCCCCATCCTTTTCCGACCATGGTGGCCTACTTTCAGTCTATCATTGGGCAAGAGGCGCGAGAGCAGATATTAAAAGCGGAAAATAAACTCCCTGATGTAATCTGTGCCTGTGTTGGGGGAGGCTCTAATGCCCTGGGGATATTTCAGGGTTTTTTGGAAGATGAAGCAGTCGAATTGGTGGGGGTAGAAGCCGGTGGTGAAGGGATTAAAACCGGAAGGCACGCGGCTCGATTGACTGGAGATCTGGGCAGACCCGGCGTGGCCCAGGGGTACAAAACCTACTTCCTTCAGAATGAAGAGGGGCAGATGGTTGAAACCCATTCCGTAGCGGCGGGCCTGGATTATATCGGAGTAAGCCCTATTTTAGCCGACCTTTACGAAAAAAAGCGGGTGAAGTTTACTTATGCCACTGACGAAGAAGTCGTGGAGGCCATGAAACTGGCTATGAAAAAAGAGGGTGTTATTCCGGCCCTCGAATCCGCCCACGCCTTTGTCGAGGCCTTTAAGCGGGCCCCTGAGATGAGCCGGGATCAGATCATCATTATCAATCAGTCCGGCCGGGGAGACAAAGACATCTTTACGGTGGCCGATGCCTTAAAAGACAAAATGTGGCAGGAGTTTATCAAGCACAAGGCAGCTATTTATGAATCTTACTGAATATTTGACCCAACTGAAACAGAAAAAGAAAATCGGGCTTATGACTCACTTAGTCTGTGGGTATCCTTCCCTGGAGGTAAACTACCGGACGGTTTCAACTATGGTGGAAGCCGGGGTGGATTTAATGGAACTCCAGATACCGTTCAGTGAACCCATTGCCGATGGCCCCACGATGGTTAAAGCTAACCAGACTGCCCTGAACCAGGGAACTACGGTGAAAGATTGTCTTAATCTGATGAGGGAGGTTACTCAAAAGTACACCATTCCTTTTCTCTTTATGACTTATTATAATATCCCCTTGCAACAAGGCCTCTTAAATTTTTGTCAACAAACAAAGGAGGCCGGCGGAAGCGGTCTGATCGTTCCTGATCTGCCGCCTGAAGAAGCAAAGGAATTTATTGCTGCTTGCAAAGAATATCGGATATCTCCGATTCTTCTTATGTCTCCGACCTCTTCAGACCGGAGGTTAGAAATGATCTCCCGGATGGCGGATGGATTTATCTACTGTGTCGCCCGAAAAGGAGTAACCGGGCCGAAAACTGACTTTTCTGCGGCGGTCAGGATATTTTTAAGACGTTGTCGCGAAAAGACATCACTTCCTTTGGCCCTGGGCTTTGGTGTTACCTCAAAAGCAGATGTTGACTTTTTGGCAGGGGAGGCAGATGTGGCTGTGATTGGCAGTTTTATGATCAAGCTCCTGGAAAAAGAGGGGATAGAGGGAGTAAGGAGTTTTCTAAGGACATTGATTTAAGTTTCGAGTTTCGGGTTACGGGTTTCCAGTTTGGAGGAGTACGAAGCTTGAAACCCGGTAACCGTTCACACCACCAAGACACTAAGACACAAAGATTAATCCATAACTTCTAAATTAG
>JASEGY010000541.1 GCA_030019105.1 bacterium
CCGCAATCTGCAATCCAAAATTGGTTTGGTTGCGGCCAGAGGCCGCGCTAAGACCGTGCTGAGTATATCTTTGATGACCGATTGGAGATTCGCAGCCCGGGTAGACTTCCTAATGCCGCTTCTCTTGAAGAGCTTCCTCTGGGTGACCATCACCCTCGCAATAAGCTCCTCTTCTCTCTCCTGGAGGGGCTTGGTTACGGAGAGCGAATAGGAACCGGTATCCCCAGAATGATCAGACTGTGTCGGGAAAATGGGTATAAAAAGCCGGAATTTAAAGAAATAGGCGAGGAATTCTGGGTTACCCTTTACGGAAGGAAAATATGAGCCAGGAGTTAGAGATAGTTATTGCTTCAGGAAATCAAGGAAAGATTGAAGAGATTAACCACATTCTAAAGGATTCAGGGGTTAAAATCCTCTCTTTGCAGGACTATCCTGATATTCCTCCGATCGTGGAGGATGGTCATACCTTTGAAGAAAACGCGGTCAAAAAGGCTGAAACTGTCTGCCGGTTCACATGCAAAATCTCTCTGGCCGATGATTCCGGCCTGGAAGTTGATGCCCTGAATGGTGCGCCAGGAGTGATGTCTGCCAGGTATGCCGGTGAAGGGGCAACAAAGAAGGACCTATGCGAAAAGCTTTTGAAAGCAATGGAGGATGTTCCGGATCAGGAACGGACGGCCCGTTTTCGATGCGTTATGGCCATTGCCCAACCAGGCAGGTCAACTCAAACTGTCTCCGGGGAATGTGAGGGGCTAATTGCCCACTCCATGCAGGGTGATTATGGCTTTGGATATGATCCTGTTTTTCTGGTTCCTTCATACAGGAAAACTATGGCGGAATTAGGGGGGGAAATAAAAAACCGGATAAGTCATCGTGCCCTGGCTCTTAACAAAGCCCGGCTTATCCTGGAATCGTAACCGTTCACGGGTTCAGGGTTCACGGTTCACGGTTGAGGAAAGCGGCGAAAGACGCAGCAACCCTGAACGTTGAACCAGGAACCTGTGAACGGTTACCCGGGAGAGTTATACTCAACGCGGGCATAATCTGCGATTTTGTACCTTCTCAATAACTTGGGGCAATCTGTGTTGTAAGTTGTAAGTTGTAGGTTACGCCTACTACCTACAACTTACAACCTACAACCTGTTCAAAATCACTATTTATGACCGTGCTGAGTATATCTCTCCCAGGATATAACCGGGCTGTATCTTGTGTCCCCGAAGGAACTCGAAGGCGGAAAGCCGGCGTTTGCCGGGCATCTGAAGCTCGATTAGATAGATGCTTTGCCCTTTACCACAGGTAATGATTATTTGCTTTTCCGGGTACAGGGAGACTACCTCTCCGGGCACTGCTCCAGATGTCTTTTGGCTGAGCATCGAGGGTAATGTCCTCCAAACCTTTAACCTTTTGCCCTGCCAGTAAGTATAGGCCCCGGGCACAGGATTTAGCCCCCGAACTAAGTTGTGAATCCTGATGGCAGGCAGATGCCATTCAATGAGCCCTTCTTCTTTTTTTATGGGTGAAGCAAAACTTGCCCTGTCTTGATCTTGCTTCTTCCGGGGAGCCTTTCCCTGCTTGATCAACTTTATCGTTTCTCCCAGCAGTTCCGCCCCTTTCCGGGATAATTGAGTCCCAAGTTCCCCCGCTGTCTCTTCAAAAGCAATTTCGACTTCACTCTGAAGAATAATATCACCGGTATCCAGACCTTCATCCATCCACATGGTAGTTACTCCGGTTATGGTTTCCCCATTGATAATAGCCCGGTTAATGGGGGCAGCGCCCCGGTATTCAGGGAGAAGAGAGGCATGGAGGTTAAGACACCCATAAGGTGGGATGGCAAGGAGTTCTTCAGGCAAGATCTTTCCGTAGGCGACAACTACAATTAGGTCCGGAGCTAATTCTTTAATAGTCCTTACCGCTTCATCAGTTTTTAAAGAAGTGAATTGCCGGATTGGCAGGCCCAGGGTAAGGGCGAATTCTTTTACCGCCGGAGGGCTGAGATGGTGTCCCCTGCCGGCTGAACGGTCAGGCTGGGTAACAACCCCGATTATTTGATCTTCGCTGTTTACTAATTGCTTTAAAGACGGAAGGGCGAAATCCGGACTGCCCATAAATAGAATTCGCATCTGTTTAGTTGACTTTTGCGCCATCTTTTGTCTCCTATGGAGTATTAAGGCTATTATGCCACACCAGGACCTCTTTGTCAATTCAAAAGATAAGCGATTCCAGGGCAATCGCATCAAAAATTCGACATATAGGGTCATCTCTTTAGCCCCAGCAGAGCGACATTGTTTAGAGGAACGGCCTTGTTCATCGTTTGGGCCATTTGCCAATCAGGTAGATAGACTGTTCTGGTTATTGGTGTAGGAGCAATCTTAGCGCGGCCTCTGGCCGCAACCAAACCAATTTTGGATTGCAGATTGCGG
>JASEGY010000542.1 GCA_030019105.1 bacterium
GTAATGAAATCCTAAAGGATTAACTCCAAAAGTCGAATAGCCTATTTTGAATTCGCTTACCCCAAAAACATTATCTTGAAAGCTATACTTACGAAGAGAGGAGAATTTACATGCAGGATAAACAAGGGAATGATCTTAAACTGGTCGAAGAGCTTGCCCGGGCCAGGGAGAAGATTCTGCAAGAGGTAAGTAAGGTTATTATCGGTCAGAAGGAGGTCATCGATGAGCTTTTGCTGGCGATGTTTTGTAATGGCCACTGTTTGATTATCGGGGTGCCGGGCCTGGCCAAGACTTTACTTGTCTCGACCATAGCCAGGATATTATCCCTGGAATTTCGCCGGATTCAGTTTACCCCGGACCTAATGCCTTCTGATATTACCGGCACGGATGTCCTGGAAGAGGATACCATCAATCGGCGTCGAAGTTTCAGATTTATCAAAGGGCCTATTTTTGCCAATATTATTCTGGCTGATGAGATTAATCGGACCCCGCCCAAGACCCAGGCGGCTTTACTTGAAGCTATGCAGGAACATAATGTCACGGCCGGCGGGACAACTTATCCCCTGTCTTTGCCTTTCTTTGTCCTGGCTACTCAGAATCCGATCGAACAGGAGGGAACTTATCCCCTGCCGGAGGCCCAATTGGATCGATTTATGTTTAACATCTACATTGACTATCCCTCTGAGGAGGAGGAAATCAACATTGCCAAACTAACCACCTCGGTCTATGAGGCAGAATTAAAACAGGTTCTCTCGGGAGAAGATATTACCCGGTTGCAGAGTATTGTCCGTAAGGTTCCGGTGGCTGACCATGTGGCTGAATACGCCATTCGGCTGGCCAGGAATTCCCGGCCAGGTAATGATGGAGCGCCTGGTTTTATTAAAGACTGGGTTAGTTGGGGGGCTGGGCCAAGGGCCTCACAGTACTTGCTTTTGGGTGGTAAAGCCAGGGCAGTAATGATGGGCAGATATGCTGTTTCTAAAGAGGACATCAAGGCCGTAGCCGGACCGGTTATGCGTCATCGAATCCTCACCAATTTTAATGCCGAGGCAGACGGGATTGATTCAATGGAGATTATCCGGCGGTTGATAGAAACTTAGTAAGCGTCCAGGTGTCAGTAGTCAGATGTTTTTCTTGACTCAAGGGGTAAAGTATAGTATAGTATAGTATACTATTACCCCGCAACATTTGCGTTGTCCGCGAGAATGTTACGATTGCGGATTGAAACTTGAAATTGGAAATTAGAAATTAGGCTTTCACGCTTTTCCTAATTTCCAATTTCCAATTTCCAATTTCTAAATTACACCTTAACAATGACTAATAAGCTGCTTCTCAGCGGATATTACGGCTGTGGTAATGTTGGTGATGAACTGATTTTAAAGGCTATCTTAGATAGATTTAATGAATTAGATTCCTGGGAGGTGGTAGTTGCTTCAGGCGATTCTGTTCAGACAGCTAAAGAATATGGTGTAAAGACAATAGACCGTCGCCGGCTGAAGGACATATTTTTCGAGCTGCGAAATTGTAAGGCTCTTATCAGCGGAGGCGGCAGCCTGCTTCAGGATGTAACCAGCAGCCGTTCTCTCTATTACTATCTGGGAATAATAAGATTGGCTGTAATCCTGGGCAAACCGGTTATCATTTATGCTCAAGGGATTGGCCCGATAAGGAATTCGATAAATAGACTCATTACTAAGACTATTCTGAAGAGAACAACTCTTATTACCCTCAGAGATGAACAGTCAGCTAAGGCATTGGAAGAGCTTGGTTTTAACCGGCGTGATTTAATTGTCACGGCTGACCCGGTATTAACTCTTCCTCTACCTCCTCTTGCCCAAAAAGGTAAAGGAATAGGAATAGTTGTTCGTTCGGTTAAACCAGGATTTGATCTGACCGGACTGATAGCCAGGGTATTAGACGGATTGGCTGAAAGGTTCCCTGATGTCCCCGTTACTCTGATCCCCTTCCATCTTCAGCATGATTTTGACCTGGCTCAAGAGATAAAGCTGGCTATGAAGCACTCAACAGGAATATTTATAGGCTCTGATTTATCTAAGTATATTGAAACGATCGGGAAACTCGATCTTTTGATAGGAATGAGGCTGCATGCCCTTATCCTGGCGGCCATAAATTATGTGCCGATGATAGGAATAAATATTGACCCCAAAATCGATTCCTTTATTCAGGCGGTTGACCAGCCGGTTATAAATGTGGAAACAGTCAACAAAGAATCTATGGTCAACCTCATCTGCCAGGTTTGGGAGAATCGTGAGGTTTACCAGGAAAAATTAAAGAAAATAGTCCCCCCTTTGAGGGAAAAAGCTAAGATTACTTCCGGATTGGTGGTAGATTTCTTAGAAAAAATGGTAGCCGTTCACGGCTTGAAATTAGAAATTGGAAATTAGAAATTAGGTAACCGTT
>JASEGY010000543.1 GCA_030019105.1 bacterium
TCAAATATTAAAATGCAAAATGACAAATTAAAAATCAAAATGGGTAACACTTTAGCCATTTGAATAAAAGGAGTTAATCTCTCGCAAAGACGCCAAGATTGCAAAATCCGCAAAAGATTATAATTCTTTATTTCTTTGCATCCTTTGCGCCTCTGCGAGAAATCTTTAAAAATTATTTCTCGCCAAGGCGCAAAGTTTTCGCCAAGTTCGCAAAGAATATAATATCTGCTTAAGATAAATTATACTAAAAATTAGTCATTTAATCAACAATTTTTCAAATCTTTATTTTCCCTCGTATAATATATAATATAGTTATTTCCCTTGGATTGGGAAATTAAAAAATTAGTGATAATAAGTGCTGTGGAGAGTGTGGGTAACTCCAACGGAGTTATCCAAGCAATTGTGGGTAAGTTGTGGTCAGCTTTGCTATCCATCAATTTATCCACATGAGCGGCAATTAAGTCACTATCCACAGCACATTAGAACTTGACATTTTGGGTGTCCTCTGGCATAATAGAGCTATAGTGATATAGGAAAGGACTATTTTTCCCTGTTGAGCCCTTATGGGCTTCTTCTTGGTAAAGTCTGTCCCCCTGCTCCTGATGAGCTCTTCTAACCCACAGGATGTTTGTCCAAAACCTGTGCCTGGAATATAGCGCTAAGCGGGCCAGGGTATTTCACAAGTTTTGGTCTATTCTAATCTATAGCGAGGCTGTTGGCATCAGGATGCCAGGGACACCCTATTAGCTAAATTTAAAAAAAAAGGAGTTAAACCTATGTCTAATCACTTATTTGTCGGTATTGATGTCAGTATCTCTTCAAGAAATGTTGCTGTTTTCCTTGATTCTGACGGGCAACAAGCACATAAAGATTTACCCTTTGACAACAATCAGTCTGGAGCAGAATCCTTTATTTCCACTCTCCTCAACATAGCTGCATCTTCTAATACGGATGCAATCTCTATTGGCATTGAAGCTACTGGTATTTACTCCTGGCATCTACAGAACCTTCTCTCTTCTCATCCGGGACTAACTCAGTTTAAACTCAAAGTCTACCAGATTAATCCTAAGCTCACTCGAAACTTCAAAAAGGCTTATCCTGATCTATCTAAAACAGACCCAATAGATGCCTTTGTAATTGCCGATAGAGTTCGTTTTGGAAGACTTCCTGCCCCTGTTAACAACGATTATACTTATCTCTCCCTTCAGAGATTGACTCGTTACAGATTCCATCTCATGCAAGATATTGCAAGAGAAAAAACTCGTTTCTTAACCAATCTCTTTTTTAAGTTTTCCAACTATAAACAAGACTCACCTTTCTCTAATCTCTTCGGTAAAACAAGTTCCGCCGTGCTTTGCGAATTCTATTCTACTGATGAGATAGCTTCTATGCCTCTGCAAGATTTGACATCCTTCCTGATAGAGAAAGGCAAAAATCATTTTGTCGATACTATCTCTATGGCCAATGAATTAAAAAGAGTTGCCAATCTTAGCTATAAGCTGCCGGATCAGATGAAGCAACCCATAAATTTTATCTTAGCCTCATCTCTTCTCACTATTCGATCTCTTGAGGCTCAGGTTAAAGAAACAAACAAAGTTATCCAGGACGAAATGACTATGATTAAACACACCCTCCTATCTGTTGATGGCCTCGGACCAATCTTAGTGGCCGGTATAATCGCTGAGATAGGGAATATCTCTCGTTTCGGAAATCACCCAGCATTAGCTAAATTCGCCGGCCTCTGGTGGAAAAAACACCAGTCCGGTAACTTTGAAGCAGAGGAAACTCGATTAGCTAAGTCCGGCAACAAATATCTTAGATACTATCTGGTGGAGGCGGCTAATTTACTTATGATTCATAATCCTGATTTTAAAGCCTACTACACCAAAAAATATTCTGAAGTTCCAAAACATCAGCATAAAAGAGCTCTGGTGCTTTGTGCCAGAAAATTAGTCAGAGTGATTTTTTCATTGCTTCGTTCAAAGAAACTTTATGAGCTGCCTATGGCTGCTTAATTCTTTTTGCCTCGCTTAAAAAAAGAATATTATGTTATCCCGCTAGCGCAATTTCGAGTTTCGGAGGTGAATGCCTATTGTCCAAATTTGAGTAAGAGTAAGAAGGAAAACATCCTTCTAAGTGTTAAAGAATCTCATTTGTTCTCTATTATGTTATCTTTTGAAAATTGTTTAAATTTTTAACGCTATATTTGTGCCCAATTGCGGCATGAAAAAAGATAAATTTTAGCTCATTTTTTACTTGACATATTACCACAGGACTTTGCGTGCTTTGCGAGAGATCTTCGCGTGCTTTGCGAGAACTCCCCCTGTGTGCTTCAAATTTTATTTTAGATGATAAAAGTATTATCCCAAACCTCGAAAGCAGTCTTACTCATCCCATCGTCGCCCATGGATGCTTA
>JASEGY010000544.1 GCA_030019105.1 bacterium
AATCCTAAAGGATTAACTCCGAAAGCTACATAGCCTGTCTTGAATTCGCTTACCCTAAAATATTTATCTTAAGAGCTATACCTACTTTTTTCTAAGGGCTGCTTTGGCGTATTTTATCAGATGCACCAGAGGCCGCCGGGCTGGACAGATGTATGTGCAGCAGCCACATTCAACACAGTCAAGAAGATGATATCTCTTAGCTTCTTCAAATCGCTCATTCTCGGCCAGAATGCCGATGATGCTGGGCATAATGCCCATCGGACAGGTCCTCAGGCATCGCCCGCAGCTTATACAAGAAACCGGCTGGTCCGCCGGAACATCCGCCCTCGGAATAACAAGGATACCGGAAGTGCCTTTAATTACCGGCACATCAAGGCTGGTCTGAGCCATCCCCATCATGGGGCCGCCCATGATCACCTTGCCTGCTTCTCCCTTTATTCCCCCACATTGGTCTAAAACATAAGAAAAAGAGCTTCCTAAACGAACACGAACGTTTTGAGGACTGGCTACACCAGCGCCGGTGACCGATACTATTCGGTCAATCAAGGGGCTGCCGGCAGTTACCGCCTGAGTAATTGCCGCCGCAGTCCCTACATTCTGAACGACACAGCCTATATCCATGGGAAGTCCCCCGGACGGCACCTCCTGGCCGGTAATGGCGGCAATCAGTTGTTTTTCCGCCCCTTGCGGATATTTTGCCTCTAAGGTAACTACTTCTATATTCATTTTGGCCACTTCTTTTTTAAGTAAGGTAATGGCCTCCGGTTTATCATCCTCAACCCCAATATATCCTTCTTGCGCCCCCAGGATCTTCATAATAATGGCCAGCCCTGTGGCGATTTTACCCGGCTCCTCTACCATCAAGCGATAATCAGCCGTAAGATAAGGTTCACATTCAGCGCCGTTGAGGATACAGGTCTTGATCGGTTTTTCCTTAGGTGGAGAAAGTTTCACATGGGTAGGAAAAGTCGCCCCGCCCAGCCCAACTATACCACTCGACCGAATACTCGCCAATATCTCTTCAGATGAGAGCTTTTTCCAGTCTTGTTCAGCCTTTAGCTCCGCCCAGGTATCAGTCTCATCAGATTCAATAGTGACCGCCGGGGCTTGACCCAGCACCGGATGAGGCATCGGCCCAATATTAGTTACTTTTCCTGAAATACTGGCGTGAACAGGGGCTGAAACAAAAGCCGAACTTTCACCAATCACCTGGCCGATTTTAACTACATCGCCTTTGGCTATTTTCGGCTCACAGGGGGCGCCAATATGCTGGCTCAAAGGTATCACTACCTCTGGAGGAGGAGGAAGGGTCTGAACAGCCTTTTCCCGGCTTAGATGTTTTTCTTTAGGAGGATGAATCCCGCCTTTTTTGAAAGTTGTAATCATAGTTTTGCGCGAATCAGAGATTTCCAAAGTACCTCAAAAGGGGTAATAATGACTCCTTTGATTCCTGGACACTTTGTGGTGAACGCATTCCAGGGCACACCGGCCAAGTTAGCCTAATATCCAGAAAAGTGTCCAGAAATCAAAAGGCCACTTTTGCTCTTCTGGAACCTACTTTGGAAATCTCTGCGAATTAAAATAATTCCAGGAATATGGGCCATGAAATTCAGTTCAAGGAGGTTATGTAAACCGTCCCCCTTCCCTGACCCCATTCACCTTTGTTAATTTAATTTTATATTATTATTGACCCTTCAGCTAAAGTCAATTCCTCACTGTAAAGTCTCAAATTGTCGGAATTGAATTCGTATTTAACGTCAACAAGGAGATTTTCGATAGAAAGTATTTTCCAGTGTTTGCATTTGTAAATATTTTTGTTTTCTCTCCTGCCATCAACGAAAATCTCATAAGATAAAACGAAGTGATGTGCACTCCTGGTTATCTTGAAATCGTCAGAAGGTGAAAGGTAAAATGATCGTTGAGTCGTTGAAATATTTCCTACGTTGTATGTTTTGCACTCAAGATATGATGTTCTTCCAAATTCATCGATAAATTCAATATCTGGATAACCTGTAATTTTTTTCTACCACTTTGAGTTTTTGGGATATCCGATTGATAACCAACAATTGAAAGAGCTTCTTTTACATAAGGTTCAATATCATTGCCAACTTCGTTTGGCCTTGGTCTTAAGATCAGTCTATCGTTAACATTAAGTCCTGCTATCTCAGCAACTTGAATTAATTTATCAAGTAACTTCTTATCTTTACTATCATTCGGGTTGAAAGTTTCAATTTGATAACCTGAGATCGCTTCAATAACCAAATTCAAAGGTATATTCTTTAACGGTTGAAGCATTTGCTTTATAATATTTTCTAAATCTCTTACATATTTTTCGTTCATGTAATTTATGATCTTTCGGATTTATAACGTGGATTTCGACAGGGCGCTATCGGTTTTGTCTATTTTTTAAGC
>JASEGY010000545.1 GCA_030019105.1 bacterium
TCCGCAATCGTAACATTCTCGCGGACAACGCAAATGTTGCGGGGTAATAGTATACGAGGATTTTGTCCTGGACGACAAGACTGTCTTTGCAGTAGTGAGAGCCTTAGAAATCATTGGCGAGGCAGTTAAAAATGTGCCTCAGGAATTCAGGGAAAGGTATCCGGAAATTCCATGGAGGGATATGGCAGGCATGAGAGATAAGCTTATTCATGACTATTTTGGTGTTAAGTTGGATGTGGTATGGAAGGCAATAAAAGAAGAGTTGCCTCCGCTTAAACCTTTGATCCAAAAGACTCTTGAGGATATGGAACTGAATGGGGAATAGTGAATAACACCCAAAAATTAGTGCCATGGGGAAGGAGAGGAGCTAATGACTGAGCAACAAAAGAAAGGATATCAAACAGTGATTTTGGCCGCTTTACTGCATGATGTGGGGGAAATTGGAATCTATGAATGAAAGTAGAGGTGATTAAGATGTCTCCAGGAGTCAAAGAGGCTATAAAAGATTTAGTCAGCCAGTTAAAGAAGAAAAGCAATGGTGACTTAAGCCTCATTCTTCTCTACGGCTCCTCTCTTACTGATTCTTACAGCGAAGAAGACAGTGATATTGATATCCTACTTGTTTCAAAGGATGATTCCATCTATGACCATATCCTTGATATCCAGACCGAGGTAGGATTAAAGTATGGAGTAGTGTTTTCTATCCTGTTTGATTCTCCTGAAGGTGTTCGGGAAGAGGTTGAAGCCGGCTCGCTATTCTTTAAGAAAATATTAAGAGAAGGGGAGGTGCTTTATGAAGATAGTCGAGAAGGAATTAGAAGTTGCCTTAGAAGTTCTGGATGATGCCAGGCTGCTTCTAAAAGAGAAACGATTTCGCTCGGCTGTAAACAGGGCGTATTATGCCACTATGCATTCAACTAAGGCCCTGTTGGCCTTGCTTGGGATTGAAGCCACCTCTCACCCCGGCATTATCCGTATGTTTGGCCAGGAGGTAGTCAAAAAAGATATTATTGACAAAAAATATGCCAGGAGCCTGTCCAGAGCATACAACCTCAGGGACAAGAGTGACTACAAGATTATGGAACTTATCAAAGATGAGAAAGTGGCTGAAGTCGTTAAGGAAGCAGAGGATTTTGTGGCTGAGATTCAAAGAGTGATAGAAGAATTGAAGGAGAGGAGCTAATGACTGCGCAGGAAAAGAAAGAATATCAAACCGTGATTCTGGCCGCCTTGCTGCATAATGTGGGGGAAATAATGGTTGAGATTTTGTTCCTTAAGTGGTATAATATTGGAACTGCTAAGGTAAGAGTAATAGCTGTAGCGAAAGTTCAGAGAAATCAAGGGGGAAGAATTTCTCCTGAAATCTTTGCCTCAAAACTTGCAAAAATCTGCTGCTCTAAGGAGGGACGAAAATGGTTAGAAGAAAAAAGAAGTGTCGGTATGTCACTGAGCGGGAGGTTAGAAAAAAAGGGCGGCAAGATGGGAATCCTTCCTGGAAGTTGAGATTTGGATGGCCATTTTGGGAGTTCCCTCCCCAAATTCCATCTATAGACCAGAACGAGCTTACCGAATACGAAGAAAAACTTATTGGCCTGGCCCAGGAAAATCTTTCCCGTATTACCCAGGAATGGGCAGAGGAGGACAAGGCTCTTTATCAGAGCTGCAGGGATGCTGAAGATAGATATAAAAGGACAGAGGAAAACAAAAAGAAAGAGGTGCCGGAACACAAAGAGGCAAGTGACAGGTATGAAGAAGCTAAAGAGGAGTTTAATAAGCAGCCGATGCCCCATATATCTTCTGCTTTTGGGCTGTTTTTGATTGGGATTATAACAGTGGGAGAATGTTTCTTCAATGCCCTGGTATTCAATATCTTTGGACAAAGCCAGATACATACCTGGATAATGGCATTTGGTGTAATGATCGCCATACCTTGGTGTGCTCGTTTTACGGGTAAGACATTAAGACTTAAAGATAAATCAGCGACTGATATAATCATCATGGTAATTGGTGTCAGTGCGGTTATTGCTGTCCTTGCTGTAATAGCCCTGCTGAGAGAGAAATTCCTTGAGGCGATGAAGGTGTCGGAGACTATGGGAATAGAGTTGGAGCCATCTTCTATGGGATTATCCTTTTTTGTAATAAATCTCCTCTTCTTTGTTGCTATGTTTACCATTGAGTATGAAAAGGCACATAAGGATCCTGAGGCGTATAAAAAAGCTAAAAAGGCATTGAAAGAGGCAAAAAAGGGGGTTAAAAAAGAAGGAGGCGAGGCAAAGGCGTCCGTTAGGGGGTTTGAGGAGGCTCAAAGAGAGTTTAATGAGGCGCATTCTTCAAGAACCCATAAATTTGAAGAGATTAAACTTAGCGCGGCCTCTGGCCGCAACCAAACCAATTTTGGATTGCAGATTGC
>JASEGY010000546.1 GCA_030019105.1 bacterium
GTATCAGGCTTCAGGTGTCAGCTTTAAAAAGAGTGTCTCAGGGTATACAAACGAGAGGACGGGAGCAGCCTGAGGAGATGGAATATTTAACGGCAGTAGTGATTTGAGAGACAGGCTGTTAGGGCGATTTCTTACGTTTTTTAACTACGTCCCCCATGTTCCGCAAACACGCTTCGATATCGCGGAGGCTTTCGCGATAAGTCAGTTGAGCAAATGCCATGCAAAGGAACTGGTCCAGACATAAAAAGCTTTGCACCTTGTAATTGCCGTGGTATCTCTGGACGCACTTGCGAAACTCGTGACTCGGTAGAAAATCCATCAGTTGAGCAAAAACCGTTCTTCCCGTATTCATTGGCCACCCCTTTCTGCTTTTTAAAAGTGGAATGGCCATAGTATACACCTGATTTGAAATCGATAACAGTCATTTTTGATTGCAAGGCGATGAATTTAATCATGTTACAATAGAATTAAATCTAAACAGCCGGACAGTAGTGAAAAGATAAGTTAGCACAAGATCCTAATCCAATAGTCCTGGTGGTTTTGGCCTCTCAGGAAAAGGAACGGGCCAAACAAAAAGGGGAAAAATTCAGTGCCAAACTGTATCTAATAAGGAAGTTGTATGAACGAGGATACAAAAGGGAGGAAGTAGAAGCGCTGTTCAAATTTATCGACTGGGTTTTACAACTAAGCGATGAAGATGAAGAGCTAATAGGGGAAGAAATAAAACAATTAGAGGAGGTGAAGAAAATGCCATACGTTACAAGCGTGGAGAGAATCGGAATAAAAAAAGGATTACAACAGGGATTACAACAGGGATTACAGCGGGGATTGTTGGAGGACAGTCGAGAGATGATATTAGAGGCATTGGATGAGCGGTTTGGGGAGGCCCCATTTTTTGTTTCTGATGCTGTAAACCGGATAGAGGACAGAGATGTCCTGAAGCTCATCCATCGCCGAGCTATACGATGTGCTTCGCTGGAAGAGTTCGAACAGGCTCTGAACGGACAAAGATAATCTTAAAGACTACGAGGGGACGTGGGGAGGCAGCAGGGGAAAGAACAAGGAAGACATGCGGAATCAGCGCGGATGGCCCGGGAAGCCCTGCTCGAAAAATGGGGCAGAGAAATGGAAAGCTTGCTTTCTTCCGCAGATAAAGCTTCTGTTGACATCCTGAAACGGGCTTTGTTCATCGTTTCGGCCAATAGTGCTTGACCAAATTAGGTGTTGTAGTTGCAGAGCTTGCTCTGCCGTAATGTCGAGCAAGCTCGACCACTATAAAATTGATCCAATGGCCCAAAGTATCCTCTTTAAAAGTCATGGTAGAATGATCAGGGGGCAGGAGTCAGGAGTCAGGAATCAGGAATCAGGAGTTCAAGGTTGGTCATATTACGCGCCATCTAACCTTGCATCCTGACCCCTGACCCCTGACTCCTGACCCCTGCCTTGGCTCTTATCCTTAGATTTAAAGAGGATACGGCCCAAACGATGAACAATGCCCTGAAACGTGTTCTCCTGCGCATCGTGCGAGGCGGTCAAGATGGAGCAAGAGCTTTACTAAAAGCTAACTATATCAGAGAGTTGAGCGCGTAGAGTGGGGAGCAGACGTGAGGTATGTTCTCTGTTAAGCACTTTCCGCACCACCGTCCCCCATTTACGCCCACCGTCCCCCATTTACGCAGATGAGAGTACTCCCTGAATTCGGCCAGGTTTATCGAACAGTACAGCGAGAACTTCGACAGGCAGGATTACTAAAACAAAAAGTGATTTGATTTACCTTGATACCTAAAAATGGCAATCGTGCTCCAAACTGGAGCTTGGGAATAAGAGGGGAGAGGGAATCTCCTGGTTCGGAAGTGAGGAGGAAGGGGATATTTTGTTTATTAGTGATTGCTATTGAAGTAGTTGCATAAACCGTCCCCTTCCCCCCCTTCCCCTGCTTAAACCGTCCCCTTCCCCTGCTCCCCTTCCCCTGCTCATCACCGTTTTCAGGGTCTACCCACCAGTGTGGGGCATAGCCCTTAGCTGCCTGTCTGCGCCAACCGGCGACTTTCTCCAGCGAGCTAATGTAAATGCGGCCCTTACGCTGGTAGCAGACGCGTGTGTCGTCCGGGGAGATGCGGATTTTCCAGCCATCGCCGCTATGGCTGGAAACTCGATAGATAGACATATCATTCAAGTCGATGCATTGGATCCCCCTGTGGCCGTAGACAAGTTTAATAATACAGATCATTTTGATCGAGTGAAGGAACTAAAACTTGAAAATTGGTTAGCTGATTAGGATGATAGGAAGTTTGATGGGAGGGTAAAGATATTTGATTTCTTACGTTTTTTAACTACGTCCCCCATGTTTCCCTATTTGAGTTTTCACCGCATTTGAGGAAGTCCCGTAAAACGCTTTGATGCGTAAA
>JASEGY010000547.1 GCA_030019105.1 bacterium
AATTGCCCTGAGTTATTGAGAAGATACAAAATCGCAGATTATGCCCGCGTTGAGTCTATCTCTTTCCATATCTAAGAATAATCTGTGCAATCCGGATAATCTGTGTAATCTGTGTTCCAAATGAGGGCTGAGTAGTTACACCCGCAGGAAAGCTGAAAATTCACTACATCCAAGGCTTCTGGCCATTATCTCCTGCCGGCTGTCCACCCCTTTTTCTATCCCTGCCTGGCGAAATATCTCTTCGGCAATATCACCCAGACAGACTGCCCCAGGTGTGCCAATAGCTACTTTTAGACCAAGTCTTCGAGCCCCTTAATTCCCTTCGGGTTGCCTTTCCGAACCACAATCGACGGCTTCAGGCAGCAAATAATCCGTCGGGTCCGGCTAATAACGGCCCCCTTACTTTCGGCCTTATCCATGTAATCATCTGAGCCGGGGATATAGACATCACCCCTTTGGCTTAGCAGGATCTGGGAAAGTACCGCCCCAGAGCCACCGTAGGCAACTTCTACCTTAATCCCATACTCTTGTTCAAACAGCTTAGCCGCCTCATCTATGGCCGGCTTACCCGCGGCGCCGGCAAAGACATGAAGATTTTCCCGCTGCTGACTACAGCCGGAGATAGCTATTACCACGACAGTTAAGATGGCGCTTCCTGCTAACCGGAATTACAACTTCCTGCCATCCCCTTCTGCTTTGTCCAACAAATCTTGCTTCTCTTCCACCAAAGTTTCCACTTGACAAAAACCCTCCTTTTAAGGTATAATTTAGTCGGCAGTTGATCCACAGATAGCCCAAATGATGATCAAGGCCAATAAACTGGAGAAGATATTCCGCCAAGCTGTAATAGTCAGTCCATTATAATCTCGATTGAGGGGTATCGTCTATGACCAAATGGACTATTCGGGATCATTGGGACAACGAAATCTACGTGACCGAAGAACGTTGGCAGCACATTCTGGAAAGGCATGAGGAATTGATGGACTTGCTCGATGAAATACTGGAAACGCTCCGCCGAGGTCGGCGCAGGCAGGAATCTCTCGATCCTAACCGATACCGTTATCGTCGTCCCTGTGTAGCGTTGCCCCCAGAGTTTAATCATATCGTGGTGGCTGTCGTGTTCCGTTACAAAGATCAATCCGACGGCACACGGCTGCCCAACAACTTTGTCACCTCTGCCTGGGGGATTGACATCTATAGCGAAGAGTGAGCGATGAGCGAACTACGTATCCAACAGTATCAAATCATAACAGAAGAAGGCCAGACCGTGCAGTTGGAATATGATCAAGATGGTGATATGCTGGAGATTTTTTTCGAGGAGGGACCTGCCAGCAATGCTATCGAATTGGCCGACCCGCTCATTCTGCGGTTTGATAAAGAGACAGGTAAGGCCTTGAGTCTGAGTATTTTGACCTTCTCCCAGCTTATCCATGTGACGGAACTTGGTCCCCGCAGTTTCCAGCTTTATGACTTCGGATCTCTCCCCAACTCACTCAGAGAGATGGTGGTCAAGATAATTACTACCCCCCCTGTCAGTTACTTTCTCAAAGTTGTAGTCTATTATCCTAAAACTAAACAGCCCCCTATTCCCATCAGCTACATCGAACGGTCGACAGCATTGCCATTGACAGCTTGATGACACCAATGACTTCTGCCATCATGAAAAGATAGGGACGTAGTACAGGTTCAACCTCCCGCAGGTTTCAAACCTGCGGGAGGTTGTGTCCCCTTAAATGGCCGAAACGATGATCAATGATATCCTCTTCAAAAGTCATGGTATAGCCCAGCCCGTTTTTTATCTCTCGCAAAGCCGCAAAGTCGCTAAGAGCTTATATTCTTTTATTCTTTGCGCCTTTGCGAGAGATTATTTAAGTTTTCCCTTGTCCCAATGAATTTGAAGAAGACACGATCAATGCCCTAATTTCTATTGGCTGAAAAATACTTTTGACAAAGGTTGAAAACTGTGGTAGAATAACTTCTATCAGGATTAACTTAATCAGAAAGGAGGGTTGATGAATGTCTTTTATAAGCGAACAAAAAACCAACATTCTGAGGGAATATGGACTGCATGAAAAGGATACCGGCTCACCTGAAGTCCAGGTAGCACTTCTCACTTCACGAATAAAATATCTGACGGAACACGTCAAGGTCCATAAAAAAGACTTTCATTCCAGACGAGGTCTCTTGAAGTTGGTCGGGGAAAGGAGAAGACTCCTTAATTATCTTACCCGGAAAAATGTGGACCGCTATCAAGCCTTGATCAAAAGACTTGGCTTAAGAAAATAGCAACCATTCACGGAACGCTGAAATTAGAAATTGGAAATTGGAAATTGGAAATTGAACCTTCATATACTCAGCACGGTCATAAATAGTGATTTTGAATAGGTTGTAGGTTGTAGGTTG
>JASEGY010000548.1 GCA_030019105.1 bacterium
GCCTAAACTCCAATCTTCAACCAACCCCAGAATCTTTTTCTTAAGCACTATATTTCCCATTTCTTACTTCCTATTTTTAAATGACCGAAACGATGATCATCGCCAAGAAATAGAAGTAACCTGATGTCTGAATGTCTTATTACTTTCTCTTCTACACATTACGCCCTTAAGGCAGAAAAGGTTCTCAAGGAGCATCGTCTTCAGGTGGTTCCTATGCCGATGCCCAGAGAGATCAGCTCAAGCTGCGGCCTTTCTTTGAGCTTTGATTGCAGACTCAAGGAGTCTGTGGTTGAGGCTTTAAAAAAGAGTAAGGTAGAGGTGGAAGGAATTTATTTTAGAGAGGAAGGAGGGCTAAAGAAAACACGCTTTGCTTAATCGTAGCCATTCACGGCTTGAAATTAGAAATTGGAAATTAGAAATTAGGTCTCTTCCTTCCCCCTCGACAGTTAAAAGTTCTCCGTAACCCATTGGTACTGTTGACTTTTGCAGAACTGCCCGTCGTTGAAGGTAAGTGGCCTATTTTAAATGGGTTAGCCTCGAAGACACACGAGAACTTTTAACTCTCGAGCTTCCCCCAATTTCTAATTTCTAATTTCTAATTTCAAGTCCATTTTTTAACCGCGAGCTTTCACACTATTGAATGCATTCATCAACAGCACAAAAGTATGAAGGCTCAATTTCTAATTTCTAATTTCAGCGTTCCGTGAACGGTTACACTTAATCTACCCGTAATTACAGGAGGAGAAAAAAATGAAAAAATGTTGTTACATGGACAGAAAATGTGACAAGGATTGTGTAGCTTATGTAGAGACTCAGAATCCGCTAATAGAAGGTCTTACAGAAGCAGGTATGCCGGAGATAGCATGCTTTCGTCTTTTTATGGAGCTAACCCAGGTTTTACCTCACCCTTTTGAAGACGAAGATGAAGATTGGGATGAAGATGATGAAGATGAAGATTGGGATGAGAAAGAGTAAATGAACCGGATCCATCTGATCAGCCTGGGTTGTCCCAAGAATCTGGTTGATTCTGAACGTATGCGGGGTATACTCAAGGAAAACGGATACGATTTTGTTGCTCAGTCAACCCGGGCTGATTTAATTATTGTCAATACTTGCGGTTTTATCACTCCGGCTAAAGAGGAGTCGATTGAGGTTGTCCTGAAGGCCGTTCAGGCAAAGGAGACCGGCCGGTGCCAGGGGCTTATTATGGCCGGTTGCTTAGCCGAACGATACAGGGAAGAACTCGCCCTGGAAATTCCGGAGGTTGACCTTTTCCTCGGCCTGAAAGATGTCTCAAGGATAGTTGAATATTGTGATCTGCTCCTGGGCAAAAAAAGGCAGATCAAGCCCTCTACCCGCAGGTCTCTGCTTACCCCGGCTCACACTGCCTACCTTAGAATCGCCGATGGCTGCGATAATCACTGTTCCTACTGTGCTATTCCTGCCATTAGAGGCCCTTTTCGAAGTAGAAAAATGGAATCTATTCTTGAGGAGGCTAAGGATTTAGCTTCCGCAGGGGTTAAGGAGCTAAACATCATTGCCCAGGATACAACTGCCTACGGTCTGGACATCTACGGAAGACCCCGGCTGGAAGAACTCATTAAGGCCCTTTCTGAAATTGGAAAGATAAGGTGGCTCAGGCTGCTTTATGCCCATCCGGCTCACATCTCGCCTTCCATGTTCAGCCTCTGGCACGAAGTCCCCAAATTATGCCCTTACTTAGATATGCCCATTCAGCATATCTCTAACCCCATCCTTAAATTAATGAATCGCAAGGTAAGTAAAGAAGGTGTAGTTTCTCTTATGGAAAGCTTACGGAAGGCGGTTAGTGATCTGACCTTACGGACATCTATTATCGTGGGGTTCCCGGGAGAAAGTGAAGCCCATTTCGAGGAGTTATTAGATTTTGTGGCTCAAGCAAGATTTGATAGATTAGGCGCCTTTGTTTACTCCCGGGAGGAAGACACCCCGGCTGCCCGGCTGCCCGATCAAGTCCCTGAAGAGGTAAAGTCGGAACGATTAGACCGATTGATGAGGCTTCAGCAGCAGATATCAAGACAGAGAAATGAAGCCCTCATTGGTCAAGAAGTAGAGGTGCTTATCGACCAAAAGGCGGAAGATAAATATATCGGCCGCAGCCCGGCCGATGCCCCGGAAATCGATGGCCGCGTAATTATAAGCCTTTCTAAGCAGGCTGGTTCTTCTAACATTCAGCCACCGGCGACTAAGGATATTAAAGCAGGCGAATTCTATCAGGCGCGGATTACCGGAGCGACAGAATACGACCTGCTGGGGAAAATATGAAGGGCGCTCTTTGGTTAAGCGGGCATTGTTCATCGTTTCGGCCACTCACGGGTTAATCGCGAATTTCAGGTGGATAGGCTGAAGACTG
>JASEGY010000549.1 GCA_030019105.1 bacterium
TGGAACTTATGGATTAATCTTTGTGTCTTAGTGTCTTGGTGGTGTGAACGGTTACTGTCTCCCCAACTTGTCCCTATGTTTCTTGTTTATCTCGCCATATCTCGCCATATCTCGCCAAAAGATAGTGTATGCTTGGGCCACTACCTATTTTTCTGATTAGTCCTTTCTTAGACAAATCATTCAATTCTCTGTTAGCGGTCCTTCCGGAGACATTATATAATTCTTCATATTCTTTGCGCCCAATCTTTCCATGCTTTTCAATATGATCAATCGAATTCTTTTGTCTCTCATTGAGATTCTTATTATCAAGATATTCATCTGTCAACGGGGAACGATATATTGTAAGAATAAAACTCCCCATGGCACTGGGTCCGTTGAATGGGAATAATGACGTAACCGCCCTTTCCATAGCGGGATAGCCACTATATCGGATGGCATCCGTTATTCTTAGGCCATCAAAGGGGTTATCCTTAAACAATCCCATCCAACGGACCCAGTGCCAAAACTCCCCATTTTCTCTTCAAACTCTGGTTGTGGCAGGTTGGCATTCTTGCAACTTCTGATGATGTCAATAGTTCCACCACCAACATCTTCAAGATAAGTGGCCCTGTAAAACTGTCTGAAAAGCAGGGGGTTGTACGGCAGTGACGGATGGGGTTCCTTTAGATCCTCGAGGCTTAGTTGGGGTGGCAGCTTCCCTGGATTCCATATCTCAACCCTGTTTGGAAATACTCTGATTTGCACCTTGGAAGGGCTCATATAATCTCTATGGATGATGGCATTAACGACTGCCTCACGCACTGCCCCTTCAGGAATTTCATAAGGGTGTCTCGCCGTCATTTCTCCCGCTTTAATCCATAGCGGCCTTTTGATGTTTTCAACTGGCCAGCAGTAAGTTCTCCATAAGTGCTTGATTTCTCGACACTTAAGTTTTTAGCAATTCAGCTATAAGCGCATAGAGAAAACGCTTTAGTTTCAGCAACTTACAGAGTGTCCATCCTGGGAAAAGCTGAGAACTTACTACTGTCCAGTTTTCAAGAATAAATGCCGATGCTTTATCAACCTGTTCAAATAAATTACCTCCATGGGCATGATACGTGGTGTACGGCTTTATAAATTCCATAGCAGGCAAAGCAATACATTTAATTTCAGACTGCAAGAAGAACCGATCCGGGCTTTTGCCAAATAGCATAACTGCTGCATTAGTTAGCCCAGCCTCACTTACAAGCTGTAGATGTGTTAGAAGTTCACCAACAGGAGTACCGTCGTTTAATGTTAACCCCCTTTTTGCTCTCGCAATTCTCAGGAACCACCCAACCCTCTCTTCATCAATATCATCCAGGGTTGCACCATCACAAACCTGAGAATCGAATTGAAACTTACTCTCATGCTTTGCTAACAGCAATCTTTCGTATTCATCTCTGGTCATTTGAGTGGTTGTAGAACCTACCCTCTTATATGACCTGCCAAAGGCTAAATGGGGTTTATTAGGACTTCCATCTATGGTGATTACGATAATACCTTTATCTCCTGATTCCTTTACCACTTCAATCTTAGGATAAAGAACCGGATCAGTATGAGCAGAGATTTTATCTGCTATCTGCTTTATCGTCTCTTTGCCAATGATCACTCCTTTGACTTTACCCTTATCCCCTACTCCAATGAGAACATATCCTCCATCGGAATTGGTATTAGCAAAGGCAGTCAATGTTTGAATAACTCTGTCTAATTCAGCAACAGATTTTTTGAACTCTAACCGCTGCCCTTCACCTTGAGCAATTAGTTTATAAAGTTGTTCTTTGGTCATAGCAAATTACCTCGTTCCAATTCCCCTCTAAATGCCCTGGCTAAAATAGATTGGTTAAGGACCCTCCAAAATGGCGATCTCGTAATGAGCCACAGATGGCCACAGATTGTCAGGATTAAAGAGGATGATGTCAAGCAATTCAACCTTGTCTCCCTTCATCTCCCTGTATTACTCTGCGAACAGACTTGTAAAGTGAAGTGAGAAAAGCAATATTTGGGACGGTTCACTTTAGTGTGAAAGCTTGCGGGTAATCGTAAGTGTTCACAGAATGCTGAAATTGGAAATTAGAAATTGGGCATTCAAACTTCATCTCTTTCCCTAATTTCCAATTTCCAATTTCCAATTTCAAGCCGTGAACGGCTACAAGAAATCACAGGAAAAACGATGAAAATGAACCGTCCCGAATATTTTATTTGGTACTATTTGATATTGAAGAGGTTATATAAAACGTCCCCTCTTTCCCGTATAAAACGTCCCCTCTTTCCCGATTGATATCTTCCCGAAAACCTTCGACCTGTGCAAACAGAAGTTCACCACGGAGACACGGAGGCACGGAGAAATAATTTTAGAAGAATAGAACACGG
>JASEGY010000054.1 GCA_030019105.1 bacterium
CCCTGATTTTTGAAGAGAAACTGTTAACTACTTTTTGGCTTTTTTGAAGGGTGCCAAATCTTAAACCGTTCTTTAGAATCACTCACAAAGTTTACCTACTCACACTCTCCTCCACAATGGAGATCTCATCCTCGGTTAGGCCGTAGAGTTCATACACCAGGCGGTCAATCTTTTTTCCCAAGCGTTTGACTTCTGGTTCATTTCCTTGTTCAATATCCGCCAGTAGCGTGTTCACCTGTGCGACTATGATTTGCTGTTGTTCAGGAGTAGCAACAGGGATCGGCAACGATTTCCAGTCATCGGGGTATAGGTGAATATTGCTACGGCGGTTAGCCAGCAAGTAAACCCGTGCCCATGATGAATTCATCACCGATAGTAGATATTTAACTTGGAATTGTTGGGATAGGACTTCAAGTTCTTCACGGCAAGGTGGATTACTTCCCTTTTTGCTTCGATAACGAGCACTCTTGGCAATAGAGCGATTATACACTTCTTTGAGTGCATGCCAGGGAACAAAACCAACGGAAGAAGCATCAAATAAAGTTTGTTTATTGTCAAAAATGGTCTTGGGATTACGACCTGGACTTCTCATAGTAATGAGTTTCTCCTGTACGTCATGGAGTTCAGGAAAAGTAGCTCTACTGAATCGTCCAGGTGCTCGCTCTGTACCGTACTCCAGAAAACGCCAACGTAAAGGCATCCATTTGGCCAAGTCTTTACCTTGAACGAAAGGTCTATGGATGGCATCAGGATAATCTTGGAGAAGATCAACTGTGACAAATTCGCCCGGATACTTCTGATCGTCGCTATTAGCACGAAGTCCATAACTCACATAGCAAATCTGTCCTAATGGCACTGTCTTAACTTTAGTTGTGGGGCCTTTTTTCAATCCGTCAGGGCGGAAGATACGATAGTCAGCTTGTTTTTGTGGCAGAGTTGGAAGCACAACGACATTACCAAAGTTGTTATAATGTCTAATCCTCAACGGTTTGTTATCAGGAGACTTAATTCGTTGGTAGGCAAAGAGGATATTATGCACTCCAGCCTCGAATACCTCTATATCGGAGACGAAATCGAGACGTACAATGCGGGCGTTTTTTAAAAACCACTCTTGTGACTTACGGGCATACTTAGCGTGGCAGTAGGCATCAGAAGTGATGAATTGAAGCACTCCCTTGTGGCTTAACAAATTGTAGCCACGCTCAATAAAGGGCACATACAAATCCCACTTTTCATAAAGTGTTTCGTAAGCGTTTGATGCCAGAATAGCTTGCCGCTCTTGGATATATTCCTCTGCTCTCACATACGGCGGATTGGCAATCACCACATCAAACCCATCCGAAATATCAAACATCCATTCCGGATCAAAGAAAGGCGAAGAAGCATTCTGGTCATAGGGATCCCAGCTCGCCAACTGTTTTGCCGATTCGTTACCCCAGCCATTTTCAATAAGGCGTTCAGCTATCTTTTCTCTCAAATATTGATCTTCTTCCCGCAGTTTGCGTTTAGTGGACGGCTTTTTCGCGCTGAAGAGGCGGTGGCGCACATCTTTCAGTTTTCCTTCCAGCGCGCTTACTTCTTTATCGTCAAAAAGGCTTCCGATAAAATCACCCTCTTTCGGTTTATCAATCCCGATCAGCGTATTGGCAGCGACAAATTTGGTTTCAAGGTTTGGCAGAGGGCGGACGCCGAAATTATCCTTGCCCGCATCGACCTTCTGGTCAACGATGAGCGAGATAAAGAAACGGAGCTTGCTGATCTGGGTCGCAATCGGCTGAATGTCCACACCATAGAAAAGGTTGTCAAGGGCATCAATATCTTTTTTAAGGTCTTTTTTATATTGTTCCAAGTTTCCTGCAGCATCAATATCAGATAGATTTATTTTTCGCTTTTTACCAAGTGTAAATTCGGTTACTTTATCTTCTAACTCATCTTCCTCAAAATCATCTCCCTCAAATAATGATATTTCAGAATTATCCTCCACTGTGCTATCTTTTTTTGCTTTTTGATAAGCCTTGATTTTCTCCAGCGCATTTTGGTGATGGCCCAGTATTTTTTTTACAGTTGAATAGAATGAGACCCAGGAGGACTCCAATCGTTTAACCATCAATATGTACATCATTTTTACAAGGAAACGGTCTCGTTGTCTTTCATCATGAAGAATATTTTTATCTTCCGAATCATCAACTTTAACATAGAATGCGGGTTGGTAGCCGGAAAGCATTGGCGGGAAATGCTCGAATAGTTCCTCAAAACTCTCGAAATTGCCCATTTGATGAGGAGTAACGAAAATATTATCAGGTTTCTCCCTGACTGGAAAATCCAGTCCGGTTTGCTGCCCTTCAATCATTGCCCTGGTTCGAGCAACAGTTAAAGAATCAGTGAGTGTAAAAAAGTTTGCAGGTAATTTTTTAATGAAGTCACCAATTCTTGGATTGGGTCCTTCTCGCCAATCGCTAAATGCTTTCTGAGCCGTTCGAAATGTATAATCAATGTTTTTAATTCCTAAAGATTCATTGAATCCACCAACATTACCTTTAACCATTAGCTTAAATTGATTTCTGATGTCGTTTAACGAGTTGTTTATTGGTGTTGCGGAAAGCATCAAAACCTTAATATCTTCATTACGCTTCAAGATTTCATCAACAAGGAACTCATACCTCCTGGACCTGTCATTTCTTAGATTGTGGCTTTCATCAATAACAATCAATTTAGGTTTGTCATCAGTGAAAAGTTTATCCGCCCTGTCAGTGTATTTTTCCATTCGTTCCAGTTGCATGTCCGTATGAAATCTGATGAAATAGTCAAACTGATCTTTTTCAAACCTTGACTCCTGATGCTTTTTGTACCGGTTCCAGTTGTATTGAAGTTTTTTGGGACAAATTAAAACAACTTCTCTTCCCTGAAGTTGAAAAAACTTCATAACAGCAAGAGCGCTCCAGGTTTTTCCAAGACCAACTGCGTCGGCAAGAATGGCTCCATCAAATTTCCGGAGCATTTTTATTAAACTTAAAACAGCTTTTTGTTGAAAGACATACAGAGTATTATATACAACTGTATTTTCAAGCCTTCCAATCTGACGGTTAAAATCCAGATTATCCTGTTCGTTGCCTATTTGACTACCAAATAATTCAAAAAGAACTTTATAATAGAGGTCTTTCTCACCATTCGCTTAATTTTTTGACTAAAAGTTTATTTTCAAGGCCACCGGATCGAAAATTGTTAAAAATAGTTAGAGGGGCCAAATTTCCTCGTATTGACATCCAGGATAACGATAATCATTTTCATAATTTCCTGTCTGATGGTTTACGATAGTCACACGAGGATTCTTCTGTAACTGCCCGATTCGCACAGAGTTGTAAATTAGCAAAACTCTAATTTTATTAAGCGAATGGTGAGATAGAATGTTGAAAAAAGTTTTAATATTTGTCTTTTGCTTGACCTTGGCTGGTTTTCTTTTGCCAAGTATCTCTGCTGCTGTAACCAAAGGAGAAAAGGCTCCTTCATTTACCCTGCCAGATATTAATGGCAAGCAAATAAGCCTGGATGACTTTAAGGAAAAGAATGTCTTGCTCTATCTCTGGGACTTCTCCGAAGAGATATTCATGAAATACCTTCCGCAAATAGAGCAAGTTTACCAGGAGTATAAGGGGAAGGATGTAGTAATCTTGTGTATTAGTTCAAATACCCTGACAAAAACAAAAGAAGTTATAGCGTCTCAAAAATTGACTTTTCCTGTTTTGATAGATGAGAGCAAGAAGGTTGATAAAGTTTATAATTCTGAAAAAGCTTATCCCGTAAGGGTCATTGTGAATAAAAGTGGGGTAGTCACAGATTATGCTCTTGGAGGGGATGCACTCAATACGACTGTTCTCGATACACTAATCTTTGGAGTTCCTTTGGCTGAGATTGGGACATCCGCAACAGATGATCCAGTTAGACTAACAAATGAAGCTGGAGATGAACTTCAGCCAGACCAATCTCATGATGGGGAATACATCGTTATGAGATCTAATATGAATGGGATAACAAATAATATCTGGAGAATGGACTCAAGGGGAGATAACTTTGTAAGGTTAACGGATATGCCATCCTATCGTAGGGCATTGAATCCTGCATTTCATCCTGATGGAAAATATGTCTATTACATGGATAATTCCCCAAGTGGTGCAAATTCTCACTGGTTTTGCAGGACCCTAACAGATGGGACTGGAGGAAGAGAGCAAAATCTTCTAATTCCTGGTGGGGAAGGTGGAGGAAGATTGAGTTTTTCTCCGGATGGTTCTCAATTTGCTTACCGTCACGATGGTTATGATGAGAATGGGGTAAGATTAGCACGACGACATGATATAAAGATTTGTAACAGTGATGGCTCTAATTTAAGGAGTATTTTCAGAAATGACGATATGGAGGGCGATGTAGCCTGGTCTGGCGATGGAACTCGTATTTACTTTTCCATGACAAGTGATGGTGTGACATCCTTATATTCTATAGGAATAGACGGTACAGGGCTTAATCGGCTTACTGATACCTCTCTTGGTGATTGCAGTCAGTCTGCAGTGTCACCTGATGGAAAGAAAATAGTTTTCCAGAACAAGAAAGATCCTGAATCTGATTATGAACTTTATATTATGTCTTCAGATGGATCAGATATTACAAGACTTACTAACAACGATTTCAATGATGTATCTCCCACCTGGAGTTATGACGGATGTATGATCATCTATTCTTCTAATGCTGATGGAGATTATGATCTCTATGCCATAATGGAACATGCACCGGCCTTGGAAAAAACAACAAAACCAGCAGTGGCTACGATAGAAGGTTATGGGTACGATTATAATGATGATTCTATTGGCTGTTGGAATTCGCAATATCCTCATCTAAGTTTTGACGATGAAAAAGATAGGATAGGCTTACCTAATGCAGTATGGGATGGTTCTTATTATTTCAAGGACAACATGTTGTATTTAATAGTAGATAATTTACATTCTCCATACTCTCCATCGCATACATTAGGGGTTGGGTATACAGTAACTTTAGAAAACGCTACTTTTGAAGATGGATCTGTTGTAAAAAACATAATACTTTGTAAATTTTCTGGAACTCCACATCAAACGAAAACAATAAAAAGTATTAAGATTATTCCTTTAAAATCCGAAATAGGGCCTAAAGAATATTATATTCCTGGTACTGCTTGCCCTTTTTTTGCAGACGTTAAATTAGCCTCTATCAATGGTGATGCGTATAAGGATAATCGCCCAATTGAAGTTCCTTTATCAAAAGGCATAAAAGAGATAACTCTTAAGATAAAAGGAAGAGTTGGAAATTGTCCAGGGTGTTATCGGTCTGGAATAACAACTCCTCGCACAGAATATGAACAATATGGAATTTCTTTAATAACTGCTCCAATAAATTCTTTAATTGGTGTTTTCTTAGGAGATAATCCACCTGTTTCCTCCAGAACACCTGGCCGGTTGCGGAATGAGGGTAGTAGCCCCGATACAATTCCCCAACTTCAGCATGCATTTTTCATCTATCACTTCGAGACTTCAGAATCTGATGTAGCCACTGTCAAGGTTCCCGAAGGAGCAACAAGACTATTTCTCGGCACCTTAGACACATACGGGTGGTATGACAATGTGGATCGCTACAGTGTAGAAGTAAGAGAGTTGCCTCGCTAACTCTGTTTTGGCAGGAAAGTGCAGATAAAAAGCCTTGACAAAGGGGAAAAAATGGGGTAAATTATACTTATTATCTACTTTTACCATTCTCAGACGAGAATGCAACAGTAATGTTTCCTCATCAAGTCTCTTTAAGTGAGTAGGCTCCTCTCACATTCACCCTAAGTTATCAGAGCTTACCCCGCGAATCAACGTTGACCCAATAAAGCAAGGAAGATTACCAGGAGATTCTAAATGCAAATATTTAACTGGTCTTATAAGGACGATACAGCCAAAAACAACGAAGTCTGGCATCAGAACGAAGGGAAGTTCACGCTTTTTGAGGTCTTTGACCATGCCTATGATGCAAAGACGCACAACATAGATTTTCTTCACATTAAGAGGTGTCAGGCTGAAGGCTGTAACATATCTGATTTTTATCCGCAGTTCTTTGATTATTGCCCTTCCTGCGGTGCCGGGCTTCTCCCGGTTGTTCCCCCATCTGTCCAGTCATGGGCCTCACCTTACGGCAATCCTAACGGAAGTCGCAATTTGTCTGCTTTGAAATGGAATCTGACAACCGATGAATTGAATAAAGAAAAGGCTTTTCCGCTTCCCAAAGAAGGTGGCAATTTTACTTTCCTTGTTACTGAGGGGACTAAAACGCTTATAGCGATAGATAGAGCGCCTCGTCCAGAAATGAGGATCTTTTCATACAGCATCGCTATGGAAAGCTGGATTCTTCATAACGAATCAATCCCGAATTTTATATGCCCGCCCTGGGCATGGTCGGCTGCCTCCGGCCCAGATGGTTTTGCATTACCAACAAAAGAGGGTCCCTGTTGGATATCACTATCAAAGTCAGAAGGCAGATTTCTTCATGATCTTTCCATCGAGAAATACAAAAACTGCCGTTCGGTAGGTGGGGCAACTGTTTGTAGAGATATTGCTCTTATCCCCATCGAGAGTGAAGAAGGCTTGACCCTTGCCTGGCATGCATGTAATACTAACACCTCATGGAGGATTGTCTCAATAGTCAATAAAGAAGCGGTAGAGATAAAAAATGGCTTTCTTGGAGCTGCCATCCAGGATGGTGTGAATAATATTTTCTGGATTGGTGAGAGGGGTTATTTATCGGTGCATATTGAGAAGGAAATACCTCACGCCAAATGGCATAGGTGGAAAGAGGGTTATGAAGGCTGTCCACAATTTATGCCGTATCGTGACAGACACAGTGTGTTGTGGCAGCTTTGTTTTAACAAAGAGGAAGGTTATTGTTTTAAGCAGATTTCTCACGAAGGGATTTATGATCGAAAAATAGTTGACGGACCTCACTTTACTATTGGAAATAAAAGCTTTTGTGACGACAAAATCTACGAAGAACCATGGTCAGATGAATCACAGGACTACTATCCTGAGAAAGAATATTTCGTTCAGCCCTTAGTAGAATTAGCAAACGGCCTTTTGTATATAGGTGTGCGAAATGTCAATAAAATCCTCGAATATATCGATCCAAAAAAAACTTTCAAATACTCGGCGGAGTTGTTTATACGCAAAAATGAAGGTGGGGATGTGAAGGTGAAGGATGGGTTTTCCATAACTTCACCATGGGATGCGGAGGCATTTCTTTTCAATGAAGGGCTTTATCTTTATCTGGGAAATCAAAACAAAAGCTGGGTTTGGCCAAATATATTATGAAGATGTTATTCAATAAAATAGGTTTATGGTCAATATGTGTCTATACCATAGCAATTTGTTCATCGCTTACTGCATATTCAGCTTTTGCGGAAGTTCCGCAGGTATATCTTATACAAAACTCCGGCTGGATGGAGCCCTTTTTTACTGATACAAATTCAAAATTAAAGCCCTTAGTGACCGCCCTCATTCAGGCTACCAGCTCAGAGGAACAGGATATTGTGATTGCCAGTTTCAACCAGTCTGGTGCGATTGCAGGAGAATCATCTCCAAGGATTATTTATAAAGGTAAGGCGAGAGTGGCCGAGGTTACTAACGCGGTAAATGCTGTTACTCTGCCCAGACGGCAGGATGGTAAGTTTGCAGATGCTGATTTTAAGGGGGCATTGAATGAAACTTTCTTAAATGTGTTAAACCGACAGCCGGCCATTATATGGATGATCACCAATAACAAGAATGACCCCAATAACAGTCCTGATATAATTGCGAATACCAGTGGTTTTTATCAACTGCTGCGTGACCATCCTGGTATCGGCCGGGTTATTGCGTATCCGGTAACCATGCCGTCACAAGGGCGTTATTTCCGTGAAGGTGGGTTAATGATATATGCGCTTTCTTTCGGGCAGGCAGCGGACATGCCTCTTGACCAAATACTTGCGTCGTCAAATATAAGAAGGCTTTTCACTAAGCCGCAGGTAAGGATAAAGCCATTAACAGAACAACCTGTTATCTTTGAGCCGACAGCCGTTTTCACTTCCGGGATTGAGGCGCGAATTGATAAGGGGATTCTGGTATTAACAGGATTGGAATCATTAAAACAGGGTGGAACCATATCAATCAAGGGGAAACTGAATAGCAATTACTATCCACAAGAGGTAAATAGTGCGAAATTGAGTCTGGATTGGGCAAGCTTCGGGAAATCAAGAAAACATGGGTTACCGAACAAGATCACGCCTGCTTCATTGCATGGCCTTCCTCCCGGTGGAATTATAGATAACATCCAGATAGATATTCAGATACCCCCTCTCCCGTCTCTCTGGAATGCGGATACTCTATTTAGTAATGGTTATGAGTTGAGTGGAGCACTAAGAATAACATTGAGTGATTTAATAATGTCGCTTTCCCCTGACTTTGAGCAGCAGATGAACAGCATTTTTGGTCTTGGCCAACTTCCGGAAATATTTTACCCTGACAGAAATATCAGGAGCGCTCAGACGCTATTACCGGTTCACATGGTCGTACGTTACCCTGTATGGCCCCTTGCAATAGCATCAATTGCCTTTATATTGCTAGCTGCTGCCACGCTTGCGGGGATTATCATTTTGAACCGTGAACGCAGATATAAGATAGAGGTTGACGGTCAACTCGTCAATGTAAGTGTGAGACCTTTCAAGACAAAGCCTGTTTATTCTCCAGGTGGAGCAAAGGTTGCCGAACTGAAAGGGGCATTCATTGGAAACCCGGCTATAAAGTCTGCAACCGAAGATGTAAATATAAAAATCAGATGAGTATAGAAAGGAGGTAGTATATGCCTGAATCGAAAGATTTTGTATTGCCCAATGAACAAAAAGAAATAGAACATGGGTCTCAACAAGGGTCACAAAGCACAGGTATTAATGTTAATGTCCGGGAGCCGATGAGCGGAAAGGAAATTTTGGCTGGTACAGCCATTGTGATCATTGGAGCCTTGATGTTCTTTTTCATATCACGATGGTTTACGGAAAGTATGATTAAGAAGCGCAAAAGCCCGAGTGTAGCCAGCCAAGCCGGATGGTCATTGTTTTTTTTCCTTACATTTACAACGGCACTGCTTGTGTTCGGCTTCTTAGGCGGTTTGTGGACCACCTGGTTATACATTATTCCGATGGGTCTATTTGTCGGTATAAGTCTCATCTTTTTTATTATAAGCGCCGTTTCGAAATAGAAAATAAAGGAGGTATTTATGGAAAACAAGGTTGATACTCAGGAAATCAAGAAGGAAATAAAGATACGACCAACGGTTTTTATTGGCCTGGGCGGCACCGGCAAGGAGGTGTTGCTACGGATCAGAAGACGCATACTAAATGAAGACTGGAACGGCAAAAGACTCCGCGATCTCTCCGAATTTCCAATCGCCTCATTTTTATACTTTGATTTGGATACCGCTGAAGGACGTGAAAGCGACAAAAGTGTAAAGGCAGACCCGTTATCTCATCTTGTTGCCTTCCAGCCTACTGAAACTCTCCAAAAAAGGGTGAACTTGAGCGAATACACGAATGAATTAGACCGTTACCCCCTGATTAAAGAATGGTGGCCAAAGGCATCTGTGGATCGGGTAGTAAAGGAGGCAAATAAAGGAGCCGGTCAGATTAGACCTATCTCACGTCTTCAATTTTTTGCCCTCGCAAAGGAACTTAGAGACAACATCAGGACAAAGGCACATGCCGTAACAGAAAGCGTCAATAAAGATGCTGCATTGAAAACTCTCGGTTTACAAATGCAGAAAGATGCCCTTCGGATTGTTATCGTTACTTCAACGGCAGGAGGAACCGGTTCCGGAAGTTTTCTTGACCTTGGTTATCTGGCAAGGAGTGTATATCCTGAAGAGAAGGTGAATGTAGATTTAATCCTTTTATTGGCTGGAGGATATGAGTCTGCAAATAAAGAACGGGTATTTGCAAATACTTATGCAGCGCTAAAAGAATTGGAATATTGCATGCGTGGAAACAGGTATGTTGAAAAGTGGGCTGAGTTTGACATACCTGTAGGTGAAAAACCGCCTTACAATGAAGTATATCTCATTGATAACACCAATGCTGTAGGGGAAAGCACCAGAAACCTTGAAGACATTTATGGTATGTTAGCTGATACGCTCTTTGAAGATTTAAGCAACGGCGAATTTGCAGATCAAAAGCGTTCAGTTGCTGTTAATCAACAGCAACATAAAACAGGTGGTTATAGACCTTATCTCGGAACAATGAGTGAGAAACAGTTATACTATGAAAGGATATATTCAAGTCTTGGACAGACCACGATTGACACTCAAGCCAGGGCAAGTATGGACATAGCGGTTAATAAGGCATGTATCGAAATGATTAAGGCTTTTTTTCAGGTGGCTGGAGACGAGAAGGCTAATATCCCTACACCGGAAAAGCTTTCTGAGTTTACAAGAAGTAACCTTTCCCTTGGGAAAACGGTATATGAAGACTTTCCGAAAGACCTTTCTAAAAAGCAGATGCCAATTCAGGAATGTGCATTGGTTGATGACCTTCTCAGGATCACCGGAATCGGCTCTCTCCTTGTGCAGGTTGAAGATAACATGAAGAACGACTTCAACAAGATAACTCAGGACTATTCTGATAGAAAAGACTGGCTGCAGGGGGTAGAGGATGTAAAGACAAAGCGCGAGCGAGAGATCAGCGGAGATCCTGGCTCTCCTGATGCTGCCCTGCGCGAAAAACAGATTATAGATCGTGCCGATAAGACATTCAAAGAATGGACTCAAGAGGATGGACTAAAGGAAATCTTTTATCAATTACTGGATGATAAAGAGCGGGGGGGATTGGACTACACTATTGCGTTGATTGAGCAAATCAAGGACAGCATTGATAATAACTCTACCGGTATCATCAAGACCTTACGGGCTGCCCAGACGAGGTACCTGGAGCTTGCGAGTGTAATGTGGAAAGAACGCTATCTGCCTTCGCTGGAGCGTCTTAAAGAAACTTTTGGCTTTGACCCGCTTGGAACTAAGAAGAAATATGCGGAGGTAATACTCAGCCAGATCTCAGGAGATTTATCGTGCCGCTTAAAATATCTATTGCGGGAAATAGCGTGCAGACAGGCGATAAAGATATTAACCGATTTATCAAAGTTTTTGGGTGAAAAAGAGGGATTGGATGAAAGGGGTGAAACGATCTGGAACGGACTGGTACGTGAATTCCTTGACGGCAAGAATACAGTTAAAAAGACTGTGGCCCTTCTTGATGAAGAAAACAGACGTCTCCAGGTGTCTTGCAACCGTACTGATGGGATGTACATCGTTCTTAAAGATAAAGAAGAAATGCATTCTATAGACTTCGACATTTCACAGGCAACAGAGTGGGCTTCAGAGGCATTCAAGGGATATGGTGGCTCAAGAGAGTTATTTGTTCAACTGAAAGATAAAAAAGGACAATATCAGGTTATCAGTCAGCTCAGTGGTTTTGCGGATCAGCGTATCAGCAAAAACAAGGAAGCAGAACTTTCGTTTGTGAATGCCTTTAAAAAGCTCCCGCGGAATGAACAGAAAGAGATACTAAAAAAAGTGCTTTCACGGGCGATGCCATGGCTGGATATGGAAATTAAGGGGCAGTTTAGCAGCAGTTTCACTCCAAGTCAGTACAAATGCCTTATTGCCGTAAATGAGAAAAATAAATTTAAAGAGATATTCGATACATTGAAAGGTGAAATTGCCCCGGGTGGTGTTACGCCGGACTTATACGAGTCCAGCGTTAAAGGGCGTCTGGTATGTTACATAGAATTGAGCGGAATACCTCTTGATGTCATTAAACCTCTCAGGATGGAGTGGAAAAGTGAGTATTCCAGAATTACCACTGAGGGATTGCCTTTGCATAATCACAAAGACTGGACCCGCTTTCCTGACCCGCTGGTTCCATCAACTCAGGAGATAGAGGGAATGATAGAGACTATGCAGTTGTTCCTTGAAGGTTCAGCTCTGTGTGTTTTTCGGAGAAAGAAGGGTGAAGACGGTTATTATGAAGTTCAGACAGAGCCTGGCAGATGGCAAGGAGTTGGGAATGAGAGAAGGATACGATCTCTTGGTTTCAACCCCCATCATAAAGAGGTAGTTGAGCAGCATCTCAGAGAAATTAAGACAAAGATTAATTCACCTTGCCAGATGCTTGCCCTTAAAGTGCTTTTTAATCAGACGGCAGAAAATGCATATACCCCTAAAGAAGATCTTGATGCTACAGGTCTTGGGCAAAAGATAAAGGGATTTGCGAGTATGCAGGCTGAAGAGCTTGCGAAGGTCTGTGATGAGTGGTTCAAACGCCATTCAACTCATTTGGATCAACCAAGTTTGGAAAACCGGTTAATCGAATCATTGCCGGAATGGACGGTTGAAATCCAGGATAGTAAAAATGATTTAGACCCAGCAGAAGTAGATGTAAAAATAGCGGCATCAAAGCGTGCGGTAAAACCGGAATTCTTCAAGACAGGATGGCTTGAGAATTTAGTTAACGTTGAGGCTGAGGTTGAGGAAAAAAAACAAAAAGAAACAAAGGTTCAGTCAAAAGAGGCTGCCGCCTCTTTCGGTGATTCTCAATCATCATTTGATCCGGTAAAACGGTTGAAAGAAATTAAGGAGCTTTTTGATATGGAGATTCTTTCAAAAGAAGAATATGAACAGGAAAGGAAGGAACTATTAAAATTACTCCGGCCAAACTAAAGCCAAAGAAGGTCTCACAGGCATTGGTCATCGTTTCGGCCATTTGGGGTAGGTTGATGCTTAGGGATTTAAGATCGGAGTTTAGGCTTTAGCCTTTCATAAATGAAATCCTAAAGGATTAACTCCAA